>JANWZY010000089.1 GCA_025061935.1 Verrucomicrobiia bacterium | reverse complement strand
TGGCAAGACCAACCTGCTCGCAACTATGCGGAATGCCGGACAAAAACCGGCGTTGTGCTCTGCTTGGCTGCTTGGAGCTGATTGCACGCTGGTGCTTGCAGCCGGGCCGGCGGCCAAAAGCATCCTCGAAGCTGAACCTGAAGTTGGCGAGCTGGTTGATAGACTTGAGCCTGTGCCTGGTGTAACCGGCCCGACGCTCACACTAACCAACGTTGACCTGTGGGACGACTGGACACTGGTGGCCGTGTCGGCCAGTAACGCTGCAGGCGAGTTGCTTTGGCTGGGGCCAGCCCAGTTGGCTGTTTACCCGTTTACCCATCCCGATTCCCGGCTCAGGCACTATCGGCCCGGCCGGGCGGTAGCCAGCCACAATCAATGCGCGCGGTATGCCAACCAACCTGGCCAGCGTAAGAGTCATGCTGTACGATCTGCGGCACAGCCGGCTAGATAATCTGGACATCCTGCTGGTAAACACATCCGGCAAAAAGATCATGCTCATGAGCAATGCCGGAGGAAACATGGCGGTAACAAACGTAACAGTGGTATTTGAGCAACTACTCGGGCCGCCCCCTGACAAAGATCCCATTTGGTCTTGGCAAACACACCATTTTGGCCCCTCCAACTACGGTGAGCCTGTCGAGACCCAACTGCCCGCCGCATCACCAGGACCGTATTCGACTAACCTCTTTGACATCGTGGGTGACAATCCCAATGGCATTTGGGCCCTTTACATCTACGACGACAATGCAGGCGCAACAGGTATATTGCTAGGCTCTTGGCGGCTAGAGTTCACTTTCCAATGACGCAACCCGAGCAACGGCTTATGAAATAGCAAGACACGATAAATGCAGCCTCACTCAGAGGAAAACAGCCATAGATAGTTCTAGTTGCAGCCTGCGGGCTGCTCGTCCCGGCAAAATCTAAAGCTCAGGGCACCATTACATTCAGCGGCCCGATGGGTCTATACGGCACCAACAACTACGAACAGGGGTTTTGGTTCCGCGTGGCGATCCCCACCCCGGGCACAGGCTCGCCCTGGCATGACAGCATAGGTATTGCACCGGCCGTAACCATGCCAGCGAACATTCCTTACAATGACACACCGTACATAGGTTTTGCGCGCCAGTTCAGTCCCGACAATTACGTAGCGTTTAGTCTCACAAGCGGAACCCCATTTGGATTGGTGTCAGTAGAACTGGCAGACCCTTGGTCACCCTCCTACACGAACCTGCCGAGATCGTTTGTGGAATACAAGCAGCGCGGGATCATGATCACAAACACGTTTGTCACGCACGGCAACGGTGCCGATCGGTTGCTCACATACACCTTCACTGAGCCATTTGGCTTCACGCTGCTGTAGGTTGAGATCCACGCAGACCGCTGGGCCATGGACAACCTGCACTGAGTACCCGAACCAGGCGCGTTCGCATTGCTCAGTCTCGGCCTCATAGCGCTTACATGGCGGAGATTAACGCGGGCGGAAAAGTTGTGAGCGCAGGGTCGTCGGTGCCTTTTAATTCAAAGCGGGTAACTTACCGAGAGACGGATTGTCATCACGGCCACCGAATCCGTGCACGAATGTTGGAATAGCAACCGATTCAAATACCGAACGGATAGATCGCGCGTGGGGAAAACCCAGTGCAGTCCGTGCAAACTTTGGCCAAAAGGACCCGCAGCTAAACCGACCCCGCATTCATTGCTTTTTCAATACCACGTGCTCGTTGTTTGGCATCTTTTCCGCCAAGGCGGTGTTTGCCCAACGCAGCTTATAACGAAGCGCGCTCTTACACGCATATTAAGTGGGGCTACTTCGTCGCGCTCCACCACTGCCACAATGCCAGAGGTGGGCTTCGTAAAACCATACCCAAAAAGGTCGTCTGCTCTCGCTCAACCGTGCCTGATTATTGCCCAATATTGGCCATGCAACTCGGACAACATTCTCGCTGCATCGGCATGCACGCCGGGAACCGCCGACAGAAAAGTCCCTCTTAAGACTTACTGGTCCGAAAAAAACTCCAAATGCTACCAGCCGGGGCCGTTGTCCGCCTTTTGAGGCATGCCGTTGCGGTCGGGCCGGCGCGCCGGGCGCGGCGAAATAGTTGTTTCCACCTCCGGTTCGTAGGTGCCCGGGCCGAACAACCGCTCGACAGCTTCTTGTAGCTGGCGCGAAGGCTTGACCCGGAACTGCTCGCCTGCGCGAATTGCTGCCGGCTCGCCATTCGGTTGCGTAAAATGGATGACAACCGGGCATTCACCAGGATGCGCAACGATCGTCTGCCGAAGCTGCTCAAGTTGCTCCGCTGTGACGGAGGCAGTGTGGAGCCTGAGGACAACACGCTTAGTGAACCGTGCGGGGGCTTCATCAAGCGGCAACGCCTCGATGGCGAAAAGCTTGGGTTTTTCATCGGCGGTACTAACCTCGCCAACAATCATCACGGCGGTGTTGGGTTTAACGAACTCGCGGCTGCGGTCGTATGCTTCGTTCATGAACAGCACCTGCACAGCACCGTCCATGTCCTCAAGCGTCGCGATCAAGTACGGCTTGGACGTTTTTTTCGAGATGCCGTACTGCACCGCAGTGACCAGCCCCCCGATACGCGTGACAGTGCGGTTGGCCAGCTCGGCCAATGTAGCGGTGTTCGCCAGCGCGTACTGCTCGAGCAGCTTCGCATATGGCGCAAGCGGGTGGCCGGTGAAATAGAACCCGAGCAGCTCTTTTTCGTAGGCGAGCAATTCGTTTGGCGGCCATTCGGGCAGATTGGTAAGCGACTCGGGTATCGGCGCGGTGTCTTCATCGAGCCTGCCGAATAGCGAGCTTTGACCGCGCGCGCGGTCAGCGGCAATGCTCGCTGCGCGTGCCAAGGCGTGGTCAATCTGGGCAAAGAGAGTTGCGCGTGTCTGGCCGAAACAGTCGCACGCGCCGCTCTTGATAAGCGCTTCGAGCACTTTGCGGTTCACGGCGCGCGTGTCCACGCGCTCGCACAGGTCGGCCAGGGACCTGAATCTGCCCCCTTCGGTCCGCGCTTTGATGATCGAGTCCACCGCCGCTTCGCCAATGCCCTTGATGGCAGCAAGGCCGAACCTGATCGCGCCACGCGCGCCGGCACCACCCCGGGGCTGGCTGGGAGCAAAATACATTTGGCTTTCGTTCACGTCTGGGGGCAATACTTCGATTCCGAACTCGCGCGCCTCGTTCACGTACTGGGCCAGCTTTTCCGTGTCGGCCATGTCCGCGGTCATCATTGCGCAAAGGAACTCGACCGTGTAATTGGCCTTCAAGTACGCGGTCTGGTAAGCGATAATCGCGTATGCGGCGGCATGGGACTTGTTGAACCCGTAGCCGGCGAATTTTTCGAGCAGGTCAAAGATTCTGTCGGCCTTCTCTTTGGGGATGCGGTTTGTGCGTCTGCAGCCCTCGACGAAGTTGGCGCGTTGCTTGGCCATTTCCTCAGGCAGCTTTTTGCCCATGGCGCGCCGCAATATATCGGCCTGGCCGAGCGTGTAGCCGGCCAGCACCTGTGCTGCCTGCATTACTTGTTCCTGGTACACCATGATCCCGTAAGTTTCGCGGCAGATCGGCTCAAGCAACGGATGCTCGTAAGTAATCTGAACCTTGCCGTGCCTGCGATTGATAAAGTCCGGAATTAATTCCATCGGCCCGGGCCGGAACAACGCAATCAACGCGATAATGTGCTCGATGGAGCTAATCCCGAACTTACGGCACAGGTCACGCATGCCACTTGATTCGAGCTGGAACACTCCTAACGTTTGCGCACGGTTCAGCAGTTCGTAAGTCTTCGGATCGTCGAGTGGGATGTTATCAATCTGCACATCAATCCCTCTTGTGGCTTTGACCATCTGACATGTGTTCCTAATGACGGTGAGTGTCTTGAGCCCGAGGAAATCCATCTTAAGCAGGCCTAAGTCACCGACAGGGCCCATGGCGTACTGGGTGACAATGGTCCCGTCCTCGTCCGCTTTGAGCGGCAACAGGTTTACCAGCGGCTGGTCGGCAATTACCACCCCCGCGGCGTGGACCGATGCGTTGCGCACAAGGTCTTCGAGAATCAGCGCGGTGTCAATTAGCTCGCGCGTGGTCGGCTCGGTCTCGTATGCACGCTTCAGCTCGGGCGATTTTTTGAGCGCTTTCTCAAGAGTGATATTCAGCTCCGCTGGGATCATTCGCGCCAGCCGGTCGCACTCGGCGTAACTGAGGCCCATGGCGCGGCCCACGTCGCGAATGGCCGATTTCGCGCCGAGCGTGCCGAAGGTGATTATTTGCGCCACGCAGTCGCGCCCGTATTTGCCCCGGACGTACTCTATGACCTCGGCGCGGCGGTCGTCGTCGAAATCAATGTCAATATCTGGCGGGCTGATACGCTCCGGGTTCAGGAACCGTTCGAAAAGCAGTCCGTACCTGATCGGATCAACTTTCGATATCTCAAGCAAGTATGTCACCAGCGAGCCGGCAGCCGAGCCGCGCGCGCCGCAGGAAATGCCGCGGCTCCGCGCGTACCGCACGAAATCGCCCACGACGAGGAAATAGCTAACGAACCCGGTCTTTTCGATCACGCTCAGTTCCATCCTGAGCCGGTCCATGACAGCCTTAACCTTGGCCTGGACCGGGTCGCCAGTTACGCCTTCCAACTCGGTCGGCTGCACAGGCGGGAGACGACTCGGGTCGTCCACACCTTCGACGACAAATTCGTGGTCTTCGAGCCGCGCGCGGATGGTGTAGCGCTTGTAGAGGCCCTCGACGAGCCACTGGCGCAGGAAACTTTCGCGCGTGTACCCCTCAGGCGGATGAAACACAGGGAACCGTAGCCGGCCCATTTCGATCTCGAGATTACATTTCTCGGCCACCTCGAGCGTGTTTCGGACCGCCTCCGGCACCTCGGCAAACAGTTGTTTCATCTCTTCGGCACTGCGTAAGTGATACTGCTCCGGTGCATAGTTGAGGCTCAGCCGCTTCGGGTCGTGGATTGTTGTTTGCGTGCCTATGCACACCAGGCAATCGTGTGCATGCGAATGGTGCCGCTCGATGTAGTGCACATCGTTTGTGGCCACGAGTTTCAGGCCGAACTCTTTCGACCAAAGTATGAGCTGCCGGTTTACCCTGGCTTCATCCGGCTCGCCGTGGTTCTGCAGCTCGAGATAAAAGTTGTCCGGACCGAACGTTTCCTTAAACCATCCGATCACCTCGCGCGCCTTCTCAAGCTGACCTTTAAGGATCAACTCCGGTATTTCGCTGGCGAGGCAGCCTGAGAGCACAATTAATCCGTGGCGATGTGCTGCAAGCAGGTCTTTGTCCACACGCGGCTTGTAGTAAAACCCCTCCAAATGCGCGGCCGTGACCAGCTTGATCAAGTTTCTGTACCCTGTGCTGTCTTTTGCCAGCACGACCAGATGGTGATACACGTCGCGTCCGCCTGTAGCCGTTTTTTTCTCGAACCTGCTCCCGGGCGCCACATAAAGCTCGCAACCGATTATTGGCTTGATCTTCGCCTCGCGCGCAGCCTTGTAAAAATCTATTGCGCCGTACAGCACACCATGATCCGTGACGGCTAAGGCCTGGAACTTCAGCTCGCGCGCTTTGGCAACCAGCCGGTCCAAGCGGCATGCGCCGTCCAGCAGCGAGTACTCGCTGTGCACGTGCAAATGGACGAACTCGGCCTGTGCCATGAGCAGACTTTACGGCTGCAGCACGCCTGCGCGCAAGGAACTACAATACGCGCCGGCCAAGGACAGCACAGGCCTACGCATGCGCCGGGTGCTTGAAAGCTTTTTAGCTGTGCCCATGTTTGGCAAAAAACTCCTTGATGACCTGCGCCACGCGCTCGATCTGCTCGTCAGTCAGTTCAGGATACATTGGCAAGCAAAGGCATTCGCGGGCCGCTTTTTCGGCCACGGGAAAGTCGCCGGGCTTGTATCCCAACTGCGCATAGGCCTTCTGCAGGTGCAGTGGTAGCGGATAATGGAGCGCGCATCCGATGCCCCGAGACTCGAGGTGTTGCCGCAGCTCGTCGCGTCTTGGATGCCGCACCACATACAGGTGCCACGCGCATTCTGTACCAGGCACCTGGCGTGGCAACCGCAACGGCGTATCAGCGAGCAACTCGGTGTACCGCTGCGCTACGCGCTGGCGCGCCGCGTTCCACGCAGCCAGATGCTTAAGTTTAACCCGCAAGACCGCCGCCTGGATGGCCTCCATCCTGTAATTGTAGCCCAGCTCATCGTGGTAGTACCGGCGCGTCGAGCCATGATCGCGGAGCGCGCGCGCGCGCGCGGCAAGTGCATCGTCGTCCGTAACCAGAGCTCCCCCCTCGCCACACGCCGCAAGGTTCTTGGTTGGGTAAAAACTGAAGCAGCCGATTCCGCCCAGGGTCCCGACATATTTACCGCGGTACCTAGCGCCGTGCGCCTGCGCAGCGTCTTCCACCAGCGCGATATTGTGGCTCCTGCAAATTTCGAGCAGCGCGTCAATATCGCATGGCTGCCCGTACAGGTGCACTGCAAGCACAGCTTTCGTCCGGGGCGTAACCGCACGCGCCACCTGCTCAGGGTCTATGTTGAACGTCTCTTCCCGGATGTCCACATACACGGGGCGCGCGCCCACGTAGGTAATAGCCCAACTGGTGGCAACGAAAGTAAAAGGTGTTGTGATCACCTCATCGCCGGGGCCGATATCAAGCAGACGCATGGCAACGTGTAGCGCTGAAGTACCGCTGTTCAGGCCTATGCAGTGCCGTGCGCCGAGGAATGAGGCGAATTCGCGCTCGAACGCGGCCACTTCGGGCCCGAGGCAAAACGCGCATTCATCCAATACACGCGCTATTGCGGCTTCGATCTCGGCACGCAGCGGTCGCAGTTGCGCGCGTAGGTCAAGGTACGGTACTGAATCATTCATTGCGGAGGCATTGGTAACAGAAACCCGGCGTACCTGCAACGCGGCGCAAACCGGCGCCAAACGCGGTCATTGGCCGCCTGGGTGCACTTGCAAAAAAAAAGGCGGCATGGTAAAGTGGACGGGTGAGCAAGGTTACGAGGCGCAGCGTCGCGGGCGGCGTACAGAAACCCAAAAGCGCCAAGCCGCTGATCTACGTAGTTGATGACGAGCCGATGCTGCTCCAGTTGGCATGCTTGATCCTGACACCCCTTGGCTTGCAAGTCGAAACATTCCATGACCCGAGTGAAGCACTGGAGCGCTTCGCAAAAGCTGCACGCAAGCCTGAGGTAGTCATCACCGACTACGCGATGCATAAGGTAAACGGACTCGAGTTGGTTGCCAGATGCAAAGAAATCCACCCAGCCCAAAAGGTTATTCTTGTTAGCGGCACTGTCGGCCCGGAAGTGATCGCAACCGCGCCTGTCCAGCCAGACATTTTCCTTGCGAAACCCTACGAAGTCGAGCAGCTACGTAAGGCAGTGTTGGACCTGCTACCCAAAACTCCAAACGGCAGCGCGAAGAAGCCTGGCCCGACACGCAAGTGATAACCTTGCCGCGCCTCAAAACCACGCTCGTTTCCTACAACCCCCGTGGGATGATAAAATCGGTCCACCGTCCACACGCCATTGCGAAAGGCCGCTCAAAGCCAACCTTTCTGGACCACCACCGGCCAATCGCATACTGCAAGTGGAAGCCCCTGATAAGCCTCACTGCCCAACCCTTTCCTGCCTTTCCTTAGTAAATGCATTGACGCTTTTAATTCCGGCAGCTTTGGCCGCGTCCATAACCTTGATCACCTGGCCAAATGGCGCATTCCTGTCCGCGCTAATCGCCAGCTTAAGCCCGGGATCCTTCTGCGCGCGCGCGATCAGTTCCTGCTTCAATCGCTCGGCTGTAACCGGGCGCGTTTCATGCCCGAGCCAAAGCGCACCTTTTTCGTCGATCCAAACGACCAAAGGCGCGGCTTCGCTCGCGCCCGGCCTCTGCGCGTGCTCGGACTCAGGCAGAGCGAGCCGCAACGCAGGCTGTTGCCGGAACGTAGTCGTAACCATTAGAAAAATTAACAACACAATCAACACGTCTATAAGGGCCACAATGATTACAGTGGGCGTCTGACGGCGTTTGCGAATAAAAAACCGCATGGTGGCAGGTTAGCCTTGACCATACTGCCGCCGAATGAACTCGGCGCACAGTGTTTCAAGCTCGACGCTCATTGCCTCGACTTTCTTGGTGTAATAGCTCCAAAAAATGAGCGACGGAATCGCGATCAGCAGCCCGACTAATGTCGCGTTCAAAATCAGCGATATACCACGGGCAAGTTGCATTGCGTCACCCAGCCCGGTCTGACCCACATTTCTGAACAACTCCATCATACCCGCAATGGTCCCTACCAGGCCCAGCAGAGGCGCAATACCCACGATGACCTCGAGCACAACCAGTCCGCGCTCCAACCGCACGATCTCGCGCCGCGCCTGCGTCTGCAGCGCGTCTTCAACGTCGGCCCGCGACCAATCAAGATGATCAATCGCAAGCAGAAGCAACCGACTCAATGCCGATGGGTGCTCCTGGCACACGCGCCGCAACTTAGGCACGTCTTCGCGCGAGCGGCACGATTGAACTGCTGCCTCTACCGCCGGCGGTAGTACCTTGCCCCACCGGAGCGCGAAGCCGCGCTCGATCACAAACGTCAGACCAACGATCGAAGTCGCGATCAGTAGTGCGTAAACAAATGGTTCCATGCAAAGTTGTGCTCCCCGAGGTTTTTTGTGCTAACGGCTCGTTCTTTATTGCCTAGTCGTAGTAAAACGTGAACCGGACATGACGCGTGTCCGACCCGATCATGCGCCGCATCTCGGCCGGCCAGCGCGGGTACGGCGCCGGGTCAAGAATAGCCTTCTGGCACAACAAACACAAAAGCTCGTTAACCGTATTCTCGACCACGTTCATGTCACTCACGCGCCCGTCGTAATGGAGATTAAACTCGATAACAACCTTGCCTTTCCGACCGCGCGCGAAATCGCCCGAGTCGAGCAAATAGAACCAACGGTTCTGGACTGCCTCGACAACGGCCCGGTCGTAATCTCCGAACGGGAAACCCATCACGTCCAACGACGATTCCACCGCGCGCCGTTTCACACCCCCATCTTGCTTCATCTTTTGCCCGGCTAGCCCACTCGCCGCCTGCGCCCGGGCAAGTGCCTCGCGCACCGTGCGCGGCCGGCCTTGACTGGGGTATGCCGACGTTGTCTCAGGACCGACTTGCGGCTTCGCCAAGACCAGATCACCGGGCGGCGCGTTCACTCGTGCGGCCGAATCCGCGCCTGGCTCAGGCTCCGACGCAGGCGCAGGCAACGGTTGTAACGGCACTGGACGCGGGCGCGGTACATCGTGCGTCTTCGGCACCAAAGTTTGCGTGCCATCAATTTTGGGCACACCTGTGTCCTTATCAGCATCCGGGTTCGCGGCCACTGAATGACGATCGGAGTAATACTTCGCCGACTTCGGCGGCTCGGTACTCGCCACCACAGGGTTCACATCCACAAATACTACTGGCACATCACGGATCGTGGCCGTCTCACCGACCGCTGCGTTCAGGCCCAGAATCTTCGTAACCACTTCGCTCGCTGGCCGGAGCACTTTAGCCAAGTCGATCCTTTCCCAGACGTGGAGTTTTGCGCCGAGCTTATACCCGCCGAAACAACTTGCGTGGAGCAGCAACGAGACGAAAAAAGCCCAGCCCAACCGCGTCAGGTCGCGGCGCTCGAGCCGCAAGCTGGGCATTTGGACTATCCCGCTGCTCATGCGTCGCAAACAATGCCGCAATTTGGTATGCAGCGCAACTGCTTAGCCTGGCAGCACATTGCAGCTTGTTGCTTGCCAACTGGCCGGGCGCCTCTTAGCGCGCGGTACAGGCTTTTCAATCGCCTACGGTTTTGTTTGGCTTGCCTCATGCCGAAGGTCAAACTTTGCAGAGTTGTCAACTACTGCGACACGCTCCTGCGTACGACAGAGTTCAAGGACTATGAAGGCGCGGTTAACGGGCTCCAGCTAGAAAACAACGGACTAGTGTCCCGCATCGGCGCAGCAGTGGACCTCAATCTTGGCACGGTCAAGCTGGCGGTCGAGTCGCGAGCAGACCTGCTGCTTGTGCACCACGGACTGTTTTGGTCCGGCGCGGTCCCGTGGCGCGGAAACAGATTCAACCTCCTCAAGTCACTTATCGAACATAACGTGGCTGTCTACAGCTCGCATCTGCCGCTGGACGCGCACCCGCGCATCGGCAACAACGCACAACTATGCGCCGCACTCGGGTTGAAACCGGTCAAGCCTTTCTTCGAATATCACGGTCAACCGATCGGGTTCATTGCAGAAGCCGCACTGACACGGGCCGAATTGGCAACGCGCCTGAAGCGAGCCACGGGAGCCGAACCGAGACTGATCCCCGCCGGACCCGACGTGTGCCGCACTATCGGTGTGCTCACAGGCAATGCCGGGGCAGAACTGCGCCGCGCAGCGGCAGCGGGAGCAGACACACTTATCACCGGTGAAGGCCCACACTGGACGTTCACGGCCGCCGAAGAACTGGGCATCAACATCTTCTACGCTGGCCACTACGCGACTGAAACGCTCGGCGTCAAAGCTCTTGCTGCACACCTGTCACGTAAATTCCGACTGCCATGGGTTTTCCTCGACCACCCCTCAGGCCTGTAAAGGATTCCAGAGCAGAATGGCCTCAGCCGCATGACGCCCGGCACGACGCACGCGACCCCGCCCTAAGCGACGAACCCAAAGTGAACCGCC
>JANWZY010000088.1 GCA_025061935.1 Verrucomicrobiia bacterium | reverse complement strand
GCGCTCTCATGAGTGCAGCTACGAATTAGCCCGCCATCGTAGCTGCGTTTGTAAAAACGCGGCCTGGAATTTTCCGTGCCTGTCACTCGCGCTCTTATGAGCGCGGCTGCGAGTCGGCTCCCTCGCTGCGCTTGTCAGAGTGCGCTCGGCAAATCTTCCGTGACCCGTATCCGCACACAACGCCCAGTTCGCAATGAGCGCGACCACGACTGGCATTGACAGGGCAGCGTAAATGCGGTTGAATATTGGTGAACTGAACTGGAGCAAAACGGTAGAACCAAAAACTGCCATGAAAATTTTGCAAATTAGCAAACGAATACTGCTGTTCTTGGTGGTGAACATCCTCGTGATGCTCACCATTACGATCGTCTTTGGGATTCTCAACCTTGGCCAGTATTTCCCCAAGGGCGGTCTAACCGGCCTAGCAATCTTTTGCTTCGTCTGGGGGTTCGCGGGCGCGCTGATTTCGCTCGCGCTGTCGCGGGTTATGGCCAAGCTGCTAATGGGCGTGCAGGTCATTCCGCCCGACACGACCGACCCGTACCTGCGCGAACTGGTTGATACAGTTCATAGCTTGGCGCGCCGCGCGGGCTTGCCCAAACCGCCGGAAGTCGGGATTTACGAGTCCCCGGAAGTCAATGCGTTTGCTACCGGCCCGACGAAGTCACGCGCGCTTGTGGCAGTGTCGACCGGCCTGCTCGAAAAGATGCGCCGGCACGAGATCGAAGGCGTGCTGGGACACGAAATCGCGCACATAGCGAATGGCGACATGGTCACAATGACACTCATTCAAGGCGTCATCAACGCGATCGTGCTGTTCCTGTCCCGGGTGTTGGCTTTTGTTGTAGCCCAAGCGCTGCGCGCGCGAGATAATAGGGCAGGGTACATGGTCCAGTACCTGCTTGTCATCCTGTTCCAGACAGTGCTTTCCATTCTGGGCGCTATTGTTGTCGCATGGTTCTCGCGCAGGCGCGAATTCCGCGCAGACGCAGGCGGCGCGCGGCTGGCCGGGCGCGACAACATGATAGATGCGCTTGAGGCACTGCAACGGCTTTACAACCCCGCAATTGCAGCAGCCGAGGCGAAACGCTCGCAAGCGTTCCAATCGCTTAAAATTTCCGGCACGCGCGGCGGCTTCTTGGCCCTGTTCGCGACGCACCCGCCGCTCGAAGCGCGCATCGCGCGGCTGAAGGCACTCCAACTCTAAAGAGCGCCAAGCGCGCCGGTTGGTAGCAATCGTAACAGTAGCGGCAGCCGCTCGAGGGTTGGGCTGCGAAGGCGGGACTTTTTCCCGAACCTGACTGCTAATCGTGCCTGCTCGGCGGCCGGATGAATTCAAAAGCGCAAACTCAAAAGGAGCGGGGCAAATAAGCCGATGCTTTGTCCGCGCGCAATTGGAGTGTATGTAACTAGAGGACGCATGAGGAATTGCTTTACCTAAGCCGCGCTTACTGTAAGTGCAGAGCGGCAATCGGTCTGTATGCCACGCCCTGCTACAGATTCGCCCCGCAGGACTTGAGTTACGATCATCCTGCAGACTGCCATAACTCTTCCACCTGCACGGCGCACGGAAACGATTTTGTGAACGTTGCGGCCTGCAGGTAAAATTCCCCGGCTGGAGCAGGGAGTGGGCTAGCTGGCAGTAGCACCCGCCAGAAGCCCGCAAAAAACACCGCGACCCAGGGCTTATTTCGTGCGTTACAATTAAACGCGGGCCGGGTAGGTTGTGTCTGATTTAGCGCATGCGGCAGTTCATCGCGATAGCTGCGAATGCGTTCATGGAACTGGTCAGGCAGCCGGTTTATCTGCTGCTAATGACCAGCGCGGCGGCATTCGAGATTTTCCTGGCCACGCCGTACTACTTCGCGTTCGGCGACGAACCGAAACTGGTTAAGAACAGCGTGTTGGCAGTAATATTTTTAGCCGGGCTGCTCGGGGCTGTATTGAGCGCCTCTGCGTCGCTGTCGCGGGAGTTACGATCCGGTACCGCACTTGCCGTGCTGTCAAAACCTGTGGGCCGCGCGCAATTTTTGATTGCCAAGTACGTCGGGGTCATAGCCGCACTAACAATCATGGTGTACGTGATGACCGTGGCTGCGCTTGTGGCCAGTCGCATGGCCTTCGATGCGTATGGTAAAACAGATTTGGCCGCAGTGGGTATTTTCGCACTGGGGCTGGTCGCAGCGTACGCATTTGGTGGCTTCGTTAATTTCTTCCTGCAGAAACCGTTTGTGAGCGCGACCGTTGCGGCGCTGGTGGTCACGGTCACGCTCGCAGCTTTTGTGATTGTGCAGTTTACGGAGCAAATGCAGAGCCTCGGCCAAGCGGCAACGGTGGACTGGCGGCTCGTGCCCGCGGCGATCCTGATTCTGTTCGCTGTGTGGGTCCTGGCCGCGCTTGCGCTGGCGTGCTCGACACGGTTGGACATGATCCCCACGCTGGCCGTGTGCTCAGCCTTTTTCCTGCTCGGACTAATGTCGGACTACCTATTCGGGCGTCGCGCGCAACCGGTGTGGGTCCAGAACCTACGCGTCGAGTTGATAAGCCCGCGGTGGTCGCCCGAGCAAAAAAACCTGCTTAAGACCATCCTGGCGAGATACGACACTAACAACTCGGGGCGGCTCGAACCGTCCGAGCAGGACAGTATTACCGCCCAGGACAAGGCGGCGTTGATCGAAGCTGGCCTGGGCGGTTCGCGTTTAGCCGGCGTGCTTTACACATTGACGCCGAATTGGCAACTTTTTTGGACCGCAGACGTATTGGAAACCGGCAAGACCGGGTTCCCGTGGTCGTACGTGGGTAAAGCGGCCATTTACATGATGTGCTATGTTGCAGCCGCGCTGGCTGTGGCTGTGGTGCTATTCGAGGAGCGCGAGTTAACGTAACGAGACTGGCACAACCGGTAGCGGGTGGGCGGACCGGCACATAATTATACGTGCTGAACGCGCCTTTGGAGTCGGCAAATGGAACGCAGTGCGCAAAAGAATGCCTTGGTGAACCTGCTTGCAATGATCGCGGTCGGCGCCGCGGGCTATGCCGCGGCGCGGTACGCGCACTGCCTGAGCGGGCAGGTGACAAGCCTTTACATGGGCATTGGCGCGCTCGTGGCGCTAATTAGCTGGTTCCAATTGCGCCTGGCCGAGCGTGAGCAGCTCGAAAAGATCGAGCTTGAAGAACTGACACGGACGCGCACCAGCGCCGGCCTGTTCGAGTCCAAAGAAGCGGACCTTCTACCGGCGCGGCGCGCGCGCGAACAGTTCCAGCGGTACTTCGTCCCCGGATTCACCCTGGTGTTGTTCCTGCTCGAGGCGGGGGGCGCGTTCGCCCTAAACAATTGGTTGAGCAAGGTGCCGGCCGCACCGATGCGCCAGCCGACCATGGCGATGGCGTTTTTCGGGCTGTTCGCGCTAGTCCTTTTCCTTTTGGGCAAGTTTTCGGCCACGCTGGCCAGGCTCGAAAACAACGCGCTGTTGCGCCCGAGCGCGTCGTTTGTGCTATTAGGTGCGTACCTTTCGTTCGCTGTAGGCGCGGCAATAGCTGCGGGTCAAGCGGGGTTCCCCAAAGCCGACTTTTACCTGGCACGTGCGTTGTGTGTGCTGCTGGGCGTAGTCGCCGCCGAGACGCTAATCTCGCTCATCCTCGAAATTTACCGGCCGCGCGTTAAAGGGCAGGAACCCCGACCAGTGTACGAGAGCCGGCTCGTCGGCCTGCTCGCGCAGCCGGAGGGGTTGGTTACCACTGCCGCGCAAGCATTGGATTACCAGTTCGGGTTCAAAGTCTCTCAGACGTGGGTTTACAAATTCCTCGAAAAAGCGTTTGCGAAGCTGCTACTTGCGCAACTGGCTGTGCTGCTGCTTTCGACCTGCGTCGTGTTCGTCGAGCCAGGTCAGCAAGCATTGCTCGAGCGGTTCGGTAAACCGGTGCCCGGCAGGCAAATTTTAGGTCCGGGCGCGCACCTCAAGTTCCCATGGCCAATTGACAAAGTGCATCTGCACCGGACCGAGCAGGTTCAAAGCTTCACCGTGGGTATGGCACTTGAGAAAGAGAAAGACCTGCCCAAGACTGTGCTTTGGACGGTCGGTCACGGTAAGGAGGACAACTTCATCGTTGCGAGTCGGCAATTGCCGCAGGTTACGCCAACAGCGCAGTCAACGAACGGCGCGGCGCCACGCCGCAGTCCACCGGTGAGTTTGTTAGCCGTGAACGTACCGGTGCAATTCCAAATCACCGATTTGATCGCGTGGGCGTACAACAATGCTGCACCGGCGAAAGTACTCGAGAACATAGCCACGCGCGAGATCACGCGATACCTGAGCAGCGTCGAGCTTCAGGCCGTTATGTCACACGGCCGCTGGGCTGCAGCCGAAACACTGCGCCAGCGGATCCAGGCTGCTGCAGACCAACGGCGGCTGGGGGTGAAAATTTTGTTTGTCGGGCTAGAAGGTGTGCATCCGCCAGTGCAGGTCGCACCGCATTACGAAAAGGTTATCGGCGCGATTCAGCAGAAGCAGGCCAAAGTGCTGAGCGCCCGTGCGGATGCGATCAAAACGAACGCATTAGCCGAGGCGCGCGCGTTCCAGGTCGTAAACGAGGCGAGCGCCTACCGGCTCAAGCGCGAGCTTGGCGCAGCCGCGCAAGCGGCACTGTTCACAAACCAATTGCCGGCCTGGCTCGCAGCCCCATCGGTGTACATGGAACGGAAGTACCTCGAAACGTTTGTCCGCGCCAGCGCGGGCGCACGGAAATATGCGCTGCTAACGACAAACACGCAGGACATCATCCAGCTCGATTTGCAAGACAAGATACGGCCGGACCTGTTAGACTTGGCAGTCCCGGCGTCCAGATAACCCGAAGTTCGAGCCATGAAACGAAGTCCACTCTCAATCGCGATCGGTATCCTGTTGTTGGTGATATTTTTCCTGCTGCTGTTCACGTTCCAAGTGCGGCAGTCGGAAGTGGCGGTGGTTACCACGTTCGGCAAGCCCAAGCGGCCAGTGGACAAGCCCGGCCCGTACCTGAAACTGCCGTGGCCGATCCAAAAAGTTTACAAATTCGATCAGCGCATGCAGAACTTTGAAGATGACCGGTTCGATGAAGTACTCACCGCCGACAACTTCAACCTTTTGGCAATGGTGTACGCGGGGTGGCGGATCAAGGATCCGATGGCATTTTTCACCAAATTCGCCGGCGGCTCGGTCACCGAGGCAGAGAAAGCGCTGCGCAGTCTGATCCGTACAGCCAAAAGCGCGGTTATCGGGCGGCACCCGCTGGCACACCTGATCTCGGCCAACGAGGCCGAGTCCAAGTTCACACAGATCGAGAACGAAATCGCCGAGCTTGTGCGCGCACAAGTGGCGGCGAACAACTACGGGATCGAAATCGAGTTCATCGGTTTCAAAAAACTCGGATTGCCCGAAAGCGTGACCACCGAGGTATTCAACCGGATGCAGTCGGAGCGGCAAGTGCTCATCAGCAAGTTCCAACATGAAGGCGAGGCCGAGGCAGCGAAAATCAAAAGCGAGGCGGACCGCAAGGCGGCCGAACTATTGGCAGTAGCCGAGGCTGAGGCGACCCGTATCCGCGGCCTGGGCGAAGCCGAGGCCGCGAAGTCACTGGCCACGTTCCAGCAACACCCGGACCTGGCGAATTTCATGTTCCGACTCAGCGCGCTCGAAGCATCGCTCAAAGAACGCGCAACATTGATTCTGGACCAGCAGACGCCGCCGTTCGACCTGCTCGGTCGAATCCAAACGAACCAGGTCACAAAATGAGGCGCCATGAACACCACGCAGCCGACCAACCAGCCTGAGCGGGGCAAACCCGTGCCGGCACCGCCACCGGTCACGCCTGAAGACGCAAGCTCGCAGGCGTTGGCCGAGGCGCTGCGGAGCAGCTTCGGCCTGGTCAAGTTCGTCATGCTGCTGCTTGTGGCAGTGTTTTTCGCATCGGGATTTTTCACAGTCGGGCCCCAAGAACGCGCGATCATTCTGCGGTTAGGCAAGCCCGTGGGTGAGGGCGAAAAGGCATTGCTCGGGCCAGGGCTGCATTGGTCGTTCCCGTATCCGATTGACGAAGTGCGGAAAATACCCATCACCGAAATTCAGACAGTGCGTTCGACCGTCGGTTGGTACGCAGTCACGCCTGAGCAAGAACTGGCTGGGACCGAGCCGGCTGCAGGCCCGGGGCTGACGCCAGGTGTGGACGGATACCTCCTGACCGCAGACCAAAACATCGTCCACGCGCGCGCGGTGCTCTACTACCGGATAACCGACCCGATCCGATACGTCTTCGGGTTCGCGCAACCGGAATCGAACATCGTGCATGCGCTCGACAACGCGCTGCTGTACGCAGCGGCCCAGTTCAACGTGGACGATATTCTGGTGCGCGACGTGGCCGGATTCAGAGAAGCTGTGCGCCGGCGCGTCGAAGAACTGCTCGCGCGGCATGACCTCGGCGTGGTGGTCGAGCAGTGCGATGTTGAAAGCCGCGCGCCGCGTCAGGTTCGAGACGCGTTCAATCGTGTGCTTCAGGCCGAGGTCACACGCGCCAAATTGCTCGATGAAGCGCGCAGTTACGAAAATCAGGTGTTGAGCAAAGCGAGTGCGGACGCAGCGGCAATCGTGAACGCAGCGCACTCGGAACGCACGAACCTGGTGGCTACGATAGCAGCCGAGGCCGCGCGATTCGAGCAACTGCTCCCGCAGTACAGGCTCAACCCGCAGTTGTTCGAGCTGCAATTGCTGACCGAGACGCTCGGGCGCGTGCTCGCCAACGCGCAGGACAAAATTTTCGTGCCCGCGCGTGCTGATGGCAAACCGCGCGAGCTTCGGCTATTGTTAAACCGTGAACCGGTGAAGCCAAAGACCGCAGGCTCAGGTCAACAATGAAGTATACTAAACCAGTGCGCCAAACCACGTTTGCAGTTGAGCGCTGGAATGGCTCTGCGGCTCGACGCATCAGCGCATCAACATTGAACGCATCGGAAACTATATGCGCATAACACGCTTATTAAGCCGGAGGGAACTGGCCACCGAGCACGAACACGACCACCTCGGGCCTGAGGGCGCGTGCTCAGTCTGCGGGCAACGGTTCGAGCACGACCACGAGCATGCGCCGATCAGGCTGTGGCAAACTTTGGTCGGTGTGATCTTCGTGGCCAACGGGTTCATCGTGGACTGGGTCTTCGAGCAGGGCCATACCGTCGCCAGCTTCAGCGCGTTCATCGGCGCAGTCATTCTCGGGTACCCGATCGTGCTCACAGGCATCAAGGACGTCGCGCGCGGCATCCTGAGCATAAACGAGCTGGTAAGCATAGCCGTGCTGGCTGCGTTCGCTTCGGGCGATTACAAGACCGCGGGCGTAGTCGCGTTTTTCATGCTCATGGGTGAGATCGTCGAAACACGCACGGCCGAGGGCGCACGCGCATCAATCGAGTCGCTAATTCGTATCACCCCCACCAAGGCACGGCGCATCCTCCCCGACGGACGCGAAGAAGAAGTACCGGTCACAGAGCTTCGCCCAGGCGATCTGATCCGTATCCGGCCCGGTGATAACGTGCCCGCTGACGGGGTGATCGTAAGCGGCCAAGGTTCGTTCAACCAGGCCACCATCACGGGTGAGTCACTGCCGGTTGACAAGAAGCCCGGCGACGAAGTTTTCGCCGGCACGCAAAACCTGACTGGCGCGCTCGAGGTCAAGGTCACGCGCGCGGGCCAGGACACCACGCTTGGACGCGTGCGCGAGCTAATATTGGCAGCCCAAAAGACCAAACTACCGATCATGAAAATAGTTGACCAATACATGGGCTTTTACACGCCGCTCGTGCTCGTGATCGGCGCGCTCGTCTGGGCGTTCACAAAAGACCTGAACCGCGTGATTTCGGTGCTCGTAGTGGCATGCCCTTGTGCATTCATTTTAGCCACACCGACTGCAATGGTCGCCGCACTGTCCGCTGCGGCGCGGCTTGGGATTTTGATCAAAAACGTGGCCGATATCGAGCTGGCGGCGCGAATCAACGCGTTCGTGTTCGATAAAACGCGCACTATTACGACCGGCGACCTGGCTGTGAGCCGGCTCGCACCGGCACCCGACACGAAACCGGCCGAATTGCTCAGGATCGCCGCGTCCGCTGAAAAATACAGCAACCACCCGACAGCTAAGGCACTGCTGGCATTAGCCCAGGAAGTCGGGCTGCCGCTGCTCGAGCCGAAGGATTTCGTTGAAACCGCCGGGCTGGGTGTCAAAGCGCGCGTGAACGGCTCGACCGTGCTCGTCGGACGCGCGCAGTGGCTCAGGGAAAACGGCGTTGACGGAGACCTCATGAAGTCGGTTGACCTGAATGAAGCCGAGGGGTGGAGCCTGATCTTCGTCTCGCGCGACGGCAAATGCATCGGCTGGATCGGGCTCGAAGACAAGACGCGGCCCGAGGCCAAGGAAGCGCTCAAGGAGTTGAAAGAGGCCGGGGTCCGGCGCATCGCCATATTTTCGGGCGACCGCCAAGCGGTCACAAGCCGCGTAGCACGCGAGATCGGCTGCGAGGAGGCCAAGGGCGACTGCCTACCGCAGGACAAGGTCGAATTTGTACACAGCTTCAAAGCCAAGGGCTACCGCGTGGCCGTTGTGGGCGACGGGGTCAACGACGCGCCTGCACTGGCCGCAGGCGACATGGGCATCGCAATGGGCGCTGCAGGAAGCGAAGTCGCCATCCACACCGCCACAATCGCGCTGATGAATAACGACCTGAAACGGCTGCCATTCCTGGTCCGGTTGTCCCGCAGCACGCGCGCAGTCATCAACCAAAACTTCCTGTTCGGCGTGTTTTTTATCATAGGCGGATTGACGCTCGCATCGTTCGGGTACCTGAACCCGATCGTGGCAGCTATCCTGCATAACGCCGGTTCACTAATCGTGATCTTTAATAGCGCGCGGCTAGTGCGCAAAGGTGAGGAACTTGAACATTTCGAGCCGCTGCCGGCACCACCCGCGCCGCCCAGTCAACGTCATGCGGCAGCGGGCCAATTGCAGCCGCAACCGGCATGAAAAACTCGAACTGCAGCTTGGTTAGGCCAAAACAAATACCGGACACGGAATGATTCAACCATTGCAAGCAACTGCACAGACACCCCGGACGAAAGCGGCCTTCGCCGGGACCGAAAGCGATATCGTTGTCTCGGTCCGCGGCCTGACCAAGATTTTCAAGGATTTCTGGGGACGCCCAAAAGCACGTGCAGTGGACAACGTTGACTTCGACGTGCGCCGCGGCGAGGTATTTGGGCTGCTCGGCCCGAACGGCTCGGGCAAAACGACCATAATCAAAATGCTGCTCGGGCTGCTTCATCCGACCAAGGGCCACATTGAAGTATTCGGCCGGTCACCCCGCGACGTGGCCACCAAATCGCGCATCGGGTACCTACCAGAAGAATCGTACCTGTACCGGTACCTCGACTCACGCGAGACACTCGACTTTTTCGGCAACTTGTTCAGATTACCCGCAGCCGAGCGGCAACGGCGCATCGAGCAACTGCTCGAAATGGTAGGACTGGCACAGACCCGCACGCGACCGGTCGGCGAGTTCTCCAAAGGCATGCAACGCCGAATCGGCCTGGCCCAAGCATTGATCAACGATCCCGACCTAGTATTGCTCGACGAGCCGACAAGCGGCTTGGACCCCATCGGTTGCCGCGAAATGAAAGATTTGATCCGGACACTGGCGAGTCGGGGCAAGACGATCATCTTAAGCAGTCACCTGCTGGCCGACGTCGAAGACGTGTGCGACCGGGTGCTGATCCTTTATGGCGGCCGCGTCCAAGCGATTGGGTCGTTGCAAGAGCTGCTTACACGCCCGGACCGCCTCAGGATCACCATGCCCACAGTGCCGCGCGAGACACTCGAGCGCGTGCTCGAGCTGTTGGTCCGCACCGTACCACCAGACGAGGTAAAAGTGGAAAATCCGACTCAAAATCTCGAAAGCTTCTTCCTTAGCGTGGTCGAGCGCGCGCGCGCCATGGCCACGGAAACCTCAGGCGCAACCTCGGGCCATAAGATAGCCGAGTACTTGCGCGCCGAAGCTGAAGCGAAACCGCCAGCCGAGCGCATCCTCGAACGACTCGCGTTGCCCCAAACACAGCCTGTCACGCCGCCACCCGCGCCGGTACCAGAAGAACCGGCTACTGCAGTCGAGCAAAAGCTTGAGGCATATACCAAGCCTGTCGAGGCCGCGCCGCCTCAACTGCAGCAGCAGCCGACCGAAAAGAAAGAACAGATTGACCTGTCTAAAGCTGACGAAAAGCTGTCCGAGCTGGTGAAGAAGCAAAAGTAATCCATGCCTGGCACGGAAAAAGGTTCAGCCCACAGCCGGCCCAGCCTGCTACAATTCCTAGAGCCGCGCATGCGAGCCACGCCGACGCGCCGTTTGAGCAAGAGCCATCACTCACGAAAATGCAACCACTGCTTGCCATAGCGCGACTAACCTGGAAAGCAGCCTTCAGATTCAAGTTGTTCGTCGTGCTCACAGTCCTGATGCTTGTTGTGGTCGTGTGCCTGCCGATCATAATCAAGGACGACGGAACCGCGCGCGGGTTCACACAAATTTTGCTTACTTACACGCTAAGTTCGATTACCGCGCTGCTCGGGCTATGCACGCTGTGGATCGCCTGCGGCACGCTCGCGCGCGACATCGAAGAATGCCAAATCCAGCTTGTAGCAGTGAAGCCTGTGGCGCGCTGGCAAATCTGGCTCGGCAAATGGCTCGGGACCGTGTCTCTCAACGCGGCTCTGCTTTGCGTTAGT
>JANWZY010000087.1 GCA_025061935.1 Verrucomicrobiia bacterium | reverse complement strand
CGCGTCGGACTGGATGATGTAGTAGCCACCCCCGATGTTGATACTGATGCCTCCTGCGATCGTGTTTGTCCCAGCCAGATTCCGGATCGCCGGTACCGTATTGTTGCGCCCGTTGAGCGCGATCGCTTGGGGTAACGTGACAGGCTCTGCAGCCCCGTCCAGTTCCAATGTCGAGCTGCCGCTGTTGTTGTTCCGGATGAAGATTGGAGATTGCGCAAAAGCGAGCGTTCGATTGTTTGCGATGCGCAGCACACCGTCGTTCGCTGTCGAACTGCCGGTGTCAACGAACACGGTCCCGCGGAACGTGTTACTCGGGCTGGCGAGGATCAGCGTACCGCTACCCGATTTTGTCAAAGCGCCTACCACCACGTTGGCAGGCGTGACCGGAGTCGAAAGCACACATGCTAAGGTGAGAGTGGTACCGCTGGCCACGTTGAACGTGCCGCCGCTGACATCCAGCAGAACGCCGCGGTTCGGGTCGTCGAGTGCCATCGTAGCTGTGGTTTGGAGCGTGCCACGGTTGAACACCAACTGATCCGGGGTAAACACCGCCGGGCTTGCCCCCAGCCGCGCCGGCGAGTTAATCACGAGTGTGCCTGCCGCGCCGTTGCCGATGTAAATCCTGCCCGTGAACGATGTGTTTATGCCGGATAAAGTTGTCTGGTTCGCGCCCAGGATAGTTATCGGGCCGTGCCCGCGGAGATTGGCCGTCACATTGAGTGGGCCGTTGACGGCATTGAATACGCCGCCGTTTGTGGTCACGTCCACGTTGCCTGCCAGCGTGCATGTGCCCGAGCCGCCGTGATGCACTGTGCCCCCGTCGAGTGTCAGGTTTGTGACGGTGATTGTTGCACTGGTTGTACCTTTGAAAGTGAGCGTGCCACCTGAGACGCGCAGTGCCGCACCGGCGAAGGTTTGATTTCCGGTTGTAGCTGGAGTGCGCAGTGTGAAGTTGAGCGTGTCGTATGTGTCTGTGCCAGATGGCTGGCTGCCGCTGCTCCAATTACCCGCCATGTTGAACGAACTTGAGCCGGGCGCGTCGCTATTGGTGAGCCAGACCGTGCTGCCATGGAAGAAGTGTGGTCCGAGCATGTAATTTGCGAGCACTTCCCCGGCTGAGAGCGCCACGTTGCTGATGCGCACTTCGAGGTATTCGGCTGCGGTGTTATTGTCACTGCTCCACATCGAGCGTCCGAGCCAATTGTTGACATCTTCGATCTCGGCCAACCGGAACGGCACATCTATGTATCCGATCGGGTATCCGTCGCGGTACCACTGCCAACGTCCGCCGGTGCTGGCGTAGGCGCCGACACCCGCAGTGAAAGTGGCGGTGTACAGATGAGGCACTGCCGGGCTGGTGCGCAGGCCCGAGTCCAAACGGAACTGTGTGCCTGCGTTGAGCCGCGCTTCGAACCGTTGCTGGTTAATGTCCGTGCCGATGAAGGCACTGAGCATGATATTGTCCGACGCTTGAGTTGTGCCCGGGGCGGGCGTGTCCGGCATGCCTGTGTACTCGCCGGGCGCGCCTAGGCCGTCGCCGGCCTGGATCGTGCGCCCGAAATCGAACACGCGCCCCCAGTTTTGGGTGGAGATGAGCGCGGCCCATATTTCGATAGTTACGTTTGTGTGCGCGGAAATGATACCGTTGGGGAGGTCTATGTAGGCTGACATTGAGTTCATTGGAACATTGCCAGTGGTGCCACCTGGGATACGCAACGCGCGGCCGGTATAAGTGGCGCCGTTGCCGCGCACGACTGCGGGTGCGCCCCGTACCAGGTCAAAATTGGTTGTGCCCGCTTGTGCCGGCCCGGCCGCGTTGGTGAAAACCCACCGTAGCACGACATTGTTCAAGTTCGGTCCGGCAGCGGGCCGCGAGCGCCGGTCCGCGACCGGCTGCGGACTCGGCGATGAATTGTCCCCGCCGTTGACCAACGCGCCCATGTTGCAATTGTTGGCCGGGTCGCCCTGGAGCTGCACGCCGTTGAACCAAATTTTCGGGTTGGTAAAAAAGTACGGGGGCGCAGCGCCGCCGCTGCAATAGTTGTGGAGCATGATCGTTTTGGGATTTACCAACCCATCGTTGTGCGTTCTGTTGTAGTTATGCCCCAGCTCGTGCGCGACAACGACGTACCAGACGGCACTGGGATTGTACACCGAATACGTGCCGGGCTGCTGTGCCACTGCTGCGACGCTTCCGGAGTCACTGTTCTTGACTACGTACATGACAAGGTCAGCGCCGACCGCTGCGCCGTATGCGACCACGTCTGCTACTCTGGAGTCGTTGTTCGCGAGCCAGTTGACCATGCCGCCGGTGGTGGTCCAGTCCACCGGGTCATTGGTGGACTGGTAGTATCCTACGATCCGGACGCGTGCGCCTGTGCCGCTCTGGCGGTTCAGGAAATTGTTGCCGACTATGCAATTGGCGAGGATCACTTGCGCATTTGCTTCTCCCCCTACACTTGCGGCGTAGCTGGGCGCATATGCACAGAGCACATCAGCCTCGACGCCGGCCATTGAAGCGTTTACGCGCACTGCTAGCGCAAAGGTCAAAAGCGCAGCAACTCGGAAATTTGAAATCCGAATTCCGAAGCGCGAAACAATCCCCAAATTCAAATGTTCAAAAGCCGCTAAGCCGTACCGTTTGGGATTCTGATGTTTGGCTGTTCTAGTTTGTTTCGGGTTTCGGATTTCGAAATGCGGGTTTCCTCCGGCTCTAGACTTTTGGCTTTTGGAGTTCATGGCGCATCTTACGGTATCCCGCAGACGCCTGGCACGTATTTTGCCGGGTCAATGCTTTTGACGATGATCTCGCCCGGCTCACGCGGGTCACCCTGCAAATAGATGCCGTCTGCGGGGGAAATCAGCGTGAACGCTTCGCGCCCGCCCTTGAACGCAATGGTAACCATTGAATCCGGTCGGCCAGCCAGACGACCTGCAAACGCGCCTTCGATGCCAGACGGATGAAGATTTGCTTCTAGAAGCTCGGCCACAAATTCCTGTCCGTCCAAGCCGGGCACAACCAGTTGCCTGAGCGGCACGCCGATGGCGCGGGCATGTTCGACCAGTGCGTCAATGGTCTGTTTGCGATAAACCAACTGGCGCCGGACGATACGCGCGGTTTCTTCCACAAGCCGCTGGTACTCAAGCTCGTTGTGCGCGATTTGGCGCAGCACGTTGGTGTCCATCGCGTCGGGCGCGGTCCACTCGAAGTAAAGGCTTTGGCGCGCAACCGTGAGTGGCCGCAACCGCACTGCGTGCTGCGCGTTCAGCGGATCGGCGCTGGTATCTGCTAGCGGCTGTGCGGGCGCCACTTTTTGTGCCGTGCTAGTCGGTTCGTTGCGGGTGGGAGACGGCGCAGAGGATGTTGTGCGCGGGCGCGAATTGAGCAACCAAACACCGATGGCCGCGCATAGAACAGCTACTGCGATACGTCTATAACGTTTGTACCGTGGGTCAAAACGCATTGCCGCCCCTATTACTCAGCTCTGACGCGGTAAAACCGTTGCATGAACGCGCCGGCGTCCGGATCAACGAACTCGAACAGTCCGTTCGTGTCGGCTATTGTGGTATTCAATACTGTCCAGACGACCGGCGGGGCCAGGTTTGTCGTAGTCAATAGCTGGTATGGTTGCATTGCCGAGCCTTGCCCGCTTAACTTGAACGCACCCGAAGCTAGTATTTGGACGCTCAGAATTGTAGGCGGGTTCGTCCCCACCACGCTAAGAATGCCGTTGGTCACTCTGCTTGTGTCCCAAGCGAGGCCGAAGTTTAGTGGCGGCAGAACCACCGTGCTGAAGCTTCCGGTGGTACTTGAAGCTTGGAAGACGGTGAAAGTGTCGCCGGGCCGGATGGTCCCGCCGAGGTTGGTGACTAGCAATGTGCCTCCGAGTGTGAGTGCACCTGCCACGCGGAGTGAATCGTTTGTCCGAGCTGCGGCATCGAGCTCGATGTGCAGCACACTGCCCGGTTGCAGCGTAACCGAATTACTTACGGTCAATCCGCCGATGCCGACGCCCGGCGCGAGAGTGCCGCCAGCCAGGACAGACACCGGCCCGTTTATCGAGCCAGTGCCGGCGAGCACAGCCCCCGCTGCGACTGTGACTGCACCCGTGCTTGTAATTGCACCGGTCACGTACATTATGCCGTTGCTGACAGCGGTAGTGCCGCCGTACGTGTTCGCAGCGGCCAACGTAAGTGTGCCTGTGCCGAGCTTCGCCAGGTGAATCGGCGCGCCGTTGGTCGAGTTGCGAATCGGCCCTGTGACGATGTGGTTGCCCGTGCCGGTGAAAATGTACGTGCGGCTCCCAGTAAGAGTGCCAATGTATTGGTTTGTTCCTGCGACCACGAGCGTGCCCGCGTCGGATTGATAAATTACGCGGTTGCCGCCGACCTCCAGCGCGACGAACCCTGCAATTACGTTCGAGCCTGCCACGTTCCGTATCGCGGGCACGTCCACGTTCCGACAGGATATAGTTAACTGAGCAGGGACTACAATGCTGCCGGATGATCCATCGAGTTCGAGTGACGAGCTGCCACTGTTATTGTTCCGCAGCCGTATATGTGCTATAGCGCCTGCTGCGCCTGGCGCGGCCAGGCGCACACTTCCTTCATTTGCCGTGGTGCTGCCTGTGTCAATGTCCAATGTCCCCCTGATGGTGTTGGTTGCAGCGAGCACGAGTGTTCCGGGGCCGAACTTGCTGAATCCGTTCGTGCCTGCTAGCGGCACGGCGACCGTGGCAGTGTTGGTGACATGAATTGCCGGTGGGCCTGCCGCGCCTGTCGAGTCGAGTGTCAAACTTGCCTCGTTTGTGCTTGCAATTGTCCAGTTGAAGAAAGGCGCGGCGGTGTCGCCGAACCGTAGGGTGCCGATCATGCGCGACAGGTCGAGCGTGACGGTGCGGTTTGCGGTAATGTTTACCTTGCTGAAGTCGGCCGTTTGGCCCGGGCCGGTTGCAACCACGCCGTTTGACCAACGGTTTGTTTCGCTCCAGACCCCGTCTGCGTTGGCGGTCCACACGCCGCTTGCACTGAAGGTTCGGACCGGAATGGCTAACACTGCATAGCCGTTTTGGCCTGCGGCATCAACGACGCGGACTGTGAACCAGTTAGTGCCACCGTCTAGCCCTGTTGGTGTGCCTGAGAGCGCGCCGTCGGAGCCGACACTAAGCCAGGCCGGTCCAGTCGGCTTGCTGAACGTGAGCGTGTCGCCGGGGTCGGGGTCAATAACCAATCCCGCCAAGCTGCCATAGTACGGCTCGCCCTCCGTCGCCAACGGAAATACGAAAATGCCATTGGTGAACTGTGGCGGCGAATTGGTAAGCAATGCGGCCACTTGCGCGGCTGAAAGCGCGTAGTCGGTTATAAGCACCTCATCTAGTAAGCCGTTGAAGTGCGGGTCGGCGGGCCACTGACTTTTGCCGAGGTAGTTGCACAGAGGTCGGACATCCGACGGCTTGAGTGTTATCCCGGTCGCTGTGGCTGCGAGGGCGCCGTTGGTATAAATCCGCGCCGTAGTGCCTGAAAGTGTAACCGCCACGTGTGTCCACTGGCCAACGGGCAGCCCGGTCGTTTCCACAAATTGTTTGCCGCTCGGGCCGCTTGTACTGATGCCGAACTGTAGTTTGCCCCCAGACGTGCTTGGCGTGAGGAACATGTAGTGCGTGGTGCTGCTGCCGAAGTCGAAAATGCGCTGCCACGCCGCGCCGCCGCGCCAATAGACCCATGCGGCGAAACTGAATGCGTCGGCCCGGGCCACGTTGGGCGGCAGCGTGACCCGTGTGGTTTGGCCGTCAAAAACCAGGGCGAGTCCGCGTACACCGTTGGTGTAGGCCGGGCAGCCGGTAGTAACGCCGTTGTTGCCGTAGCCAGAGCTGTCCAGTGTGTCGCCATCGAGCTTGAGCTGTGCGAAGCTGCGCGTGCCGGTGTCTGGCAGGTTTTGCACGTGCCCGACCGGCGACTGTTTATCGCGGTACACGATGCCTGCAGGGGTGAGCACGCCATTGGTGGTAACTTGTCTGCATTCTTCCACCCAGCTATAAAGCGCGTAGCGTTCAACGAATGGAGTGTTGTCGAGCATTTCGAGCATCGCCGCAACGCACGCGGCCTGCTGCTCGAAGGTTGGGTCCGCGCAGCTTGTCCAGTTGGCGCCGTTGTTCCATTCGGTGACCCACAACGGCCGCCGCACATTGTCGTAGGTGGATTTGAGGAAATTGTAGAACTGGTTGGCCGCGCCCTGCGGATCGGCCGGATTGTAGCACCAGTAGTAGTGCAGCGCTACGAAGTCGACGCGCAGCGCGGCCGCGTCTGCCTGGGTGATGAACGGGTACAGCCACGCGCTCCGCCCGCCGTCGGTGGTCGCGGGCGAGCCGACGCGCAATCCTGTGCTGAGCAACTCCGGCCATGCTGCAATGGCCTCGGCAACGGTCATGTTCGCCTGGTCGGATTTGTCCGGTTCATTGAATCCGAGCAGGTGCACCGCGCCGCGGCTGCGCCAATCCTGTGCGAGGCTTGGCCACCACCGGTTCTGCTTGATCGGCACGTATTCAAGGTCACGCGACGAGCTCTGGTTTATGTTCCAGTTGTACCACCACTGGATGTTTAACTGTCCGATACCGGGGTCGCCTGCGATCCCCTTTTTGCTGGCCCAACGCCAGGGCACCACATACACGAACCGCACGCGTCCGGACATTCTCGCTGGCAATATGCCTATTTCCAGATCCCCGTCTTGCGCCACGTAATTGACGCTTTGGCCCGAGCCGTCTTCCCATTCAGCAAACGTGACAGCGTACCCACGCTTCAGCTTAAACGAACGAATGTTGCCGTTGAGCGCGCCCAAACCGGAGCCGGTGTAGTAAGTGTAATAGCCTAGATTGGTGGCGCCGCCTGTGAAGTATGGCCCACTGAATACTTCCAATGGCCGCATTGTACCCGCGTGCGGGACCACTACTGCACCCATAGCGTACTGGACGACACGGCAGTTTGAGTCCGCAACTGCGGCCGCGCCGGCGACGCGCACCTGGTTCAGGAGCGTCGGCACGACGCCGGAGGGCTTAACACCACGAAAAACAAGGTATGCGTCGGGCGAGTCGAGGTTGATTACGCATCCAGGTATCGGATTGGTTGTGCCTGTAATGTGAAGCTCACATTTGCCTGTAAGGACCACGGCGGTATTAGTTAGGCCAGGCACGACGTGCACTCCATTCGAGATGACTAAAGTTTGTGCCTGGCCTGTACAGACGAGCCAGCCGAGGAAAATGTGAGCCGAAGTGATGACGCCTCTTGCCAAATTGATCGCGCGTCGCGCCCGGCACGTAGGTACATGCAATGCGTTGCGTGCGCATTTACGAAGGCGCAGTGCCCAACCCGGTGTTAACTCTTGGTGCGAGCCATGCCTGTCTGCTGGGCCGGCATCCGTAATTGGGGTGAATGCGGCGGACAATTCGGCTGGCACAAAGCTCATCCTGCGCGACATACAACGCGCCCCCGCAATAGTGTCATGTGAGTTAACCGAGCAGCCGTGCCAGCGGTCAAACGCACCACACTGGCCCGGCGGGCAGACGCATTTCGGATTTTCCAAGTTAAGCCCTCGGCACGTTCCAGACATCATGGCCTTGCTCTGATCTGGTCCAGGCGCGCCTGCATCTGTGCAGGGAAATCTTTCGGGTCCTGGTACACGTAAGCGATCCGGGTGTTCAAAATCCACGTATGGATGAAAAACATCTCCTCGAACTTGTGCCAGCCCACTGAACCATCGGCAAACACTTGGTTTCCGCCAGTCGGCACCATTGAGCGCGGCCCGCGGTGCTGCGGCATGCCGCGATACACGAACTCGCGACCGGGTTCGAGCCCGCCCCACACGCCGTTGATCTTCATTATCGGGTCGGCGGCTAGCACCCAATGCGGCTTGCTCTGGCTAAGCTTAACCGGGCTGGGCGGGTTCGGGAACGTGCCTAGAGGGTTCATCCAATTCGTGATTCCTGCGAAGTACAGGAAACCGATTACCCATTGCGGGTATTGCGGCTCGAAGACAGGCAAGTGTGGGCGGTTCGCACAGGTCCACACGCTCGGCGCATTCGATTGCACAACGAGGTTGACCATTCTTGCCGCATTAGTTTCGGGGGGGTTAAGACAGTTTAAAACGAAGTAATTTGGTGAATACCAGCGTGTTTGGATCAGCCGGTCTTCATTATCCATCGCGTATGCCGCGTTGCCAATGTAGATCTGGCGCAGGTTCGCCTTGCACTGGACACGTTTTGCTCGTTCTTTGGCCGCTGCAAGCGCGGGCAATAGAAGTGCCGCAAGTATGGCTATAATTGTGATGACCACCAGCAGCTCGATCAGCGTGAACGCGACTGCAGCCTTGCGCGTCAGCCGCTGCGACCGGGCATGGCCAACCGGTATCCAAATAAGCGTTTTCATAGGCCTGTCTCCGGGGGGGCGGCGTCACGCCGGCCACCGCCGGTTTCTGCCACAATCTAAGCCTGTCAACTTGCGTATGCAACGTGCATGTCCGGCGGTTACGGGTACCGTAGCCGGAAGAACACTGTCCCGTTGGTCTGCACAATCGGGAAAATGGCCACGTTTGTGCTGGCCGAGCCGGGTACATCGACCCAGTTTGTGCTTATACCCTTTGTAAGCGCGTTGGTTTGGACCTGCAGTATCCAGCCGGTGTGGCTGGCTGGCCAGCTTATGGTGATGTTGCCGCCGCTGACGCTCCAAGAAATGTTGGTTGGTGTGCTCGGCACGCCGGCCATAACACTCAGTACGCCGTTGGCCGGGTTAAAGCTCCAAGCCAGGCCTGGCCCGGGCGAACCCGCGATACTTCCAAAGTTCCCTGATGCGCTCGTGGCACTGAACAAAGTGAAGCTGTCGCCGATCGCCAGCGGGTCACCGCTGCGTACCACACTCAGTGTCCCGCCATAACTGATGCTGCCGGAGACCTGGAGCCGGTCGCTTGTTAGAGTGCCCCCAGCCTTGTTGACCTTCATTTCGATTGTGCCTTGATTGACAACGTTGCCGTACACGCTAAACGTGCCGTTGCCTTTGAGGACTTGCACGGGGCTGATTGTCAGCGTTCCGTTTGTCCGGCCGGTCACGTCAATTGTTGCGCCAGCGTGCAGGATGATATTTGCGCTGTTTGCAATTGATCCGTCGCCGGCCAGTATGAGCGTGCATCCGGAGCCGATTGTAGTATCGCCACTGTAAGTGTTTACGTTGGTTAGCGTAAGGGTTGCGCCGCCGGTTAGTGCGAGCGCAACTTTGCGCGTGCCGCCGCCGAGGCTGTCCACAATTGTTCCGCCAAACATAGAAACGTTTGGCCCGGCGAGCGTAAGCAGTGAATCAGAGGTCGTGCTGCTGTTTCCAATTACCCTTGCTGTGGTAGCCAGTGTTGCGATGCTGCCGAGTTGTTGGTTGTATCCGGCTAAGTCGAATGTCATTGCTGCCACGCCGCCTAGCCCGAAGGTTAGGTTGCAACTGGTCGGCAGCGCGTTATGCGTGCCGAGCCGCAGCGTGCCGCTGGTAATGTTATTGGTGACGAAGCTGTGCCCGCTGGCGGCGATTATCCAGGTCGCGCCGTCGTCGATTTGGACGCGTGCCCAGTCCGGGTTCAGCTTGATCGGCGCGCTGATGATGCCAGTACAGCCAGTGCCGGTTGTACCGCCGCCGCCGGTTCCGCGCAGAATGAGTGACCCGGTATAATCAACATTGGTCACCGGGCCTGCGATAATGAACACCGCGCCAGGTTCGGTGCCGAAGTTGATCGTGCCCTCGTAGCCAGTGAACGCAATCGGCCCGGCCCAGATGTTTGTCACACCGCCGGTGCCGCGACTGAACAATGCCGAGCGATATGACGCATCGGAAGGCAACCCGACCCAGACATTCGAAACCGCTGTGCCATCGGCAACTGTGATTCGAGTGCCGGTGATGCCCGGCCCCCCTGCTTGTGTGTTCACGGGCAGGTTGGTTACCGATCCGAGCGCTTGCGGGTGCCCAATGATAAGCTCTCCGTTATTGATCGCGGTGAACCCGCCGAATGCGCCCGGCCCGGCAAGTTTCCATGCGCCTACGCCATCCTTGGTTATCGAGCCCGCGCCGAGAGCGAGCGGCCCGGCAATCACGCCTAGGCTGCCACTATCACCGGTCAGCGTCAGATTCGCATTCACGGCCGCGCCGTTCACACCTGCGGCATTGCTCAGTACAAGCGTCGCGTTGCCGTCTACTTGCAGGGTAGTATCTCCGACAAGTGTCACCGGGCCGGCAAACACGGTCGTCCCCGCGCCGCCTTTCCTCAATGCGGCGCCTTGGAGCACCAACGGCTCGGCTGGGAAGTTCACATTCGCGTCCAGATAGAGCAGCCCGGCGTTGGTCACCACTGTGGCGCCGTTGGTGGCGCCCAGTGCGAAGCTGTTGCGCGGGCTTAGAGTGCCCGCTTCAACCAAGGTTAAGCCGGTGAAACTGTTGCTGCCTGTTAAAACGGTTTGGCCTGAGCCTACTTGTTTGACCACGCCCGAGCCGGTGATCTCGTTTGTTATGGCTAGTGCGTCGGCTCGATTGAACACGAGCGTCGCGTTGTTGGTGATCGGCCCGCCGGCGATTGTGCCGCTGTAGCCGCCGCTACCGACCTGTAGCGTGCCGGCATTGACCAATACGCCGCTGAAGAGATTGTCGTTTTCAAGCGTAAGTGTGCCCGAGCCGTTTTTGGTCAGCGTCCCCGAGCCGATTGTGCCGCCAGTGAAAGTGTAATTTTGGGATGCGCTAACAATAGTTGCCGCCGGGTAAACCGCACCGGAAATACTGACCGGTGGAGTGTTGTAGCCGGTGTCGTCAAACACTGCGGTATCGCCCGTGTAAAAGGTTTGGAGCGAACTCCCGAGCAACCAATTCGGCGTCTGGCCTGTATCCCACAC
>JANWZY010000086.1:8226-10919 GCA_025061935.1 Verrucomicrobiia bacterium | reverse complement strand
ATCGGGTTCTGAACTCCAGCTGGGCAACAGACGCTAGCCTGTTGGCGCTTGCTTAATAACCTAGCGGTCTCTTTGCGCTGCGTCAGCACGCGGCTTCAGCCATGTGTAAAATGGCCGGGGCCCGCCAAGCCGTTTCAGCAGCTTGGTTTGCATGCACAAAGCGTTGAAACGGTTGCGTGGATCGGTGCTAGGAATTCAACGGGCTGGAGCTTGGTACTGACGAGACTGTGGCACTCGTCTTTTGCGAGTCTCAATCGTTAGCGGTCGAGTTCGCAGCTTCCCAAGGACGTGTTCGGACATTTGCGCTTGCCAGGGGGTTGGCAGGGACGGTCTCTGCCGCTCCCACGGGGACAGATTTGGCGTTTACGCGTTTTACCCGCCGTTGACACTGTGGGCTGGTCATCGGTCGGCTTGACTGCCTTTCGGGATTAGACGTTCAGTGCGGTGAGGAGTTCGGCTGCTTGCATGGTGTATGAGTTGGAGGGAACGATTGCCAATGCAGGTCTGGAGCCAGTCCTTTAAGCGCGCCAGGCTTTAGCTTACCAACATACGCGCGGATAGTAGCGGTCCGGGCCAACAGGCTGCTTGCAGGCGCGGAAACTCTGCCGGTGAGACCGTGTATTTCGAGTATCTGACGGCCCGGAATGGCGCGTGCGTGTGTGGCGCATAGCGGCCAGCCCCCTGTTAACGCGACTGGTTAGAGTGTGTGTCGCGGCGCGTGCCCGAGCGCGCGGTTGCTCGGCGCGGATTCACGTGGCGTACCCGAGCGCGTCTGTAAAGGAAGCAGCGCGGGCGTGCTCGTGCAGTAATAGCGCCGCTCCGTGTTTCGAAATTTTGCAGGCAGGTCTGGGCATGGGTAGCGGTCTGGTAGTACGGGCTTGTGCCGGAACCGGCGGTGTTGGGCTGAAGTTCGCGCGTGTTCACACTCTTGGTATTGTGTGTGCCAGCGCGCAAGTAACGGTTCATCAATGGCGCTGCTTGTGCAGGAACTTTTCCAAAAATTCGATCCATGCGTCCATACCGCTGCCGGACCGGGCTGAAAGCTCGATAACGCGCGCGTGTGGGGCGACACGGGCGATGTTGGCGCGCGCGGCGTTGATGTCGAACCCGGCAGGTGCGGCCAGGTCTGTCTTAGTGATCACGACCGCCGCGCTGGTATGGAAAATCGGGGGGTACTTTAACGGTTTGTCTTCGCCCTCGGTTACAGGCAGCAGTACCACGCGCACGTCCTCGCCCAAGTCGTAGCTGGCCGGGCAAACCAGGTTCCCCACGTTTTCGATGAACAGCAGTTCGAGACCGTCCAGATGCAGTTGCTCGAGCGCGGCCGCGACCATTTGTGCGTCAAGGTGGCAGACCGTGCCTGTGGTGACCTGCACGGCTTGCACGCCGTGCTTCCGGATGCGTTCGGCGTCACGTTGTGTTGCGAGGTCGCCGACAATAACTGCGCAGCGGACTTTGTTTCTCAGCCGATCGAGTGTGGCCTCGATTAATGTGGTTTTACCCGCGCCGGGTGACGAGACAAGGTTGACCGCCGTGATTTCTTTCGCTTTGAACAGCGCGCGGTTCTCTGCGGCGAGCTTGAGGTTGTGTGCTAGGACCGACTCTGCGGCTGCGATTGCGCGTGAATGTGCGGCTGCCGGGTCGTGTGCATGCGCGTCATGCGTGTGCGTGTGACCGGGGCGATCCGGGTGCGCGTGCGCGTAAACGCGGCCGTGTGCGTCGGTATGAGTATGCCAATGCACAGCTTGACCCGGCTCCGGGCCGGTTACGCTGAATCCACTAGGTTGGCTGCAGCCGCAATGCTCGCACATGGCATGGGTGTTTTAGCTGTGCGCGTGCGGCCCGGTAAAGACGCCAGCCTGCTCGGCGCCTGCAAGGTTGGGCGGTTCAGCCGGGCCTTCGCCTTCGACCGTAGCGAGTACCAGCTCAGTGCTGCCACTGCGCAGGGCGAGCTGTCCGCCGCACTGTGCGCAATCGAACTCGAACTGGGCCAGCTCGAACTCCGCTTTGCAAATCTGGCATTGGAACCGGGCGGGCACAATTTCGATCTCGAGTGTTGCGTCTGCCGCGACGGTACCGGCGCGCAGCGCATCGAAAGCGAACTGGAGCGCCTCGGGCGCCGCGCCCGAAAGCAAGCCGACGCGGAGAACGATGCGCCCGACGCGTTCGAGATTGTGCTCACGCGCCACGCGCGCCACCGCGTCCAGCGCTGATTGCATCAAGCCGATCTCATGCATACGGCAAAATAATTCGCTCGGCTCAGGCGCTCACTCGTCGGCGTCCTTGATGCCCTGCATCCGTTTGGTTGGGCAACCGGCGCGCAACCATGCGTGCACGAACATGTCCAGGTCACCGTCCAAGACTGCATCCGTGTTACTCGTTTGCGCGCCTGTGCGCAGGTCTTTGACCATTCTGTACGGCTGAAGCACGTAGCTGCGAATTTGGTTGCCCCAACTGATGCTACCTTTTTCGCTGTAGTACCGCTCCATTTCTGCGCGCTGCTGGTCTTCGCGCAACGCGTGGAGCTTCGACAGCAGCAATCGCATTGCAATCGCGCGGTTCTGATGTTGCGACCGCTCGCTCTGGGACGCAGCCACAATGCCTGTTGGTATATGGATGATTCGCACAGCGGTCTCGACCTTGTTCACATTCTGGCCGCCTTTGCCGCCAGATCTGTACGTCTCGATACGGAT
>JANWZY010000086.1:0-8216 GCA_025061935.1 Verrucomicrobiia bacterium | reverse complement strand
TTCATTGGGGTGGATTACGATCTCGCCGTCGTCTTCGCGCTCGGGGATCACGTCCACGCTCGCGAAACTGGTATGGCGGCGCTTATTCGCGTCGAACGGCGAGATCCGGACGAGCCGGTGCACACCGCGCTCGGCCTTGCAATACCCGTAAGCGTATTCACCGCTGATCATCATTGTGGCGTTTTTTATGCCGGCGACCTCGCCCGGCAGCGCGTCAATAACTTCGACCTTCCATCCGCGCGATTCGGCCCAGCGCTGGTACATACGCATGAGCATTGCGGCCCAGTCACACGACTCTGTGCCACCTGCGCCCGCGTTGATGCTGAGGATGCAGTTCCGCCTGTCGTGCGGCCCGCTCAGGTAAACGCGCAACTCGAGCGCATCAAGCTCTTTGAAGAATGCGTCGAGTTCGCGTTCGAGTTCCGGCTGATGCTTGGCGCGTTCGTGCTCTGGCTCGGCCTCCAGTAGCGCTACTAGCTCGCGGAGGTCGTCGAGCCGTTTCTGCGCTTTGAGCAGCGGCTCAATCTTTTCGCGCAGCGTATTGGCTTCAGTAATGACCTTCTGGGCCTGCTCAGGGTTCGCCCAGAAACTCTCGGCGCTCATTTGCGCCTCGAGCTCGTCCAACCGTTTCTGGACCGTGGCGAGGTCAAAGAAACCTCCTTACCGCGTTCAGCTTTTCCGCTGCCTCCGCGAGCTTGGCCTTAAACGTCTCAGTCATGCCCCGCAAAATACATCAATCCGTGCGAAGTGCCAACACCCGCGCTGCCTCTGCATTGCGCGGCGCGGGTTCGATCCAGCCTGGGCGCGGTTCCGCAACCAGTTCTGCCGGGCGTGCGCAAAAGGTTCCGAGCACGCACTCTCAGGTTCGGGCCAGAAGATGGCGACGCTCTGCGAGGGTCGCCTGCGGGTCATGTAAGTCGCCACGGTGTTCTGTATGTGCGGCCGAGAAGTTCTGAGGCTGCGCGGTCATCAACGATCCGTTGGTTTTTGTGGTCCCACTTGATTTTCCGCCCGACCAGCATCGAGATGAGGCCCAAGTGGCCGGGGATGGTCGAGTTGTGCGCGACCTCGACAGGTGTGATGGTCGGTTTACGCGACTTCACGGAGTCTAGAAAGTTCCGAATGTGGTCTGTCGAGATCGGGAGCTTGATTTTCCGCAGCTCTTCCGGCAGGCGTTGCATTTCGATCCAGTCTTGATTCGATGCCTCGAACGCGCCACGGTTGACCCAGACCCAACCGTCTGTGCCGATCCATTTTGTGCCGAGCCGTATGTCCGGGTACCCGCCTGCGATGACCATTGTAATGTCGCCAGGGTATTTGAGGGTTATCCGGTACGCGACGCAGGTGTTCCAGACCGCGTCTTTGGGCGGGAACTTGCCCGTGCCCTCGACCTCGATCGGGCCGGTGCTGTCGAAATCGAGGCCCCAGTGCGCGATATCGCAGTGGTGCCCGACCCAATCGAGCAGTTGCCCGCCGCCGGTGTTGTAATGCCAGCGCCAGTTCCTATGCACACGCGCTTCGATGTAGGGCAACAATTGCGCCGGCCCGGTCCAAAAATCATAATCGAGTTCTGGCGGCGGTGCGGTCACCGCCGTTTTGTCTTTTGTGCCAGCGAAATCAATGTGTCCGGCGAGCAGGCCCACTTCGACATGTGTGACCTTGCCGATGAGGCCGTTGCGAACGATCTCGGCAGCTTTGTGGAAATTCGCGACCGAGCGCTGCCATGATCCGGTTTGCCAAATTCTGCCGTATCTTTGAACGGCGCGTACAATTGCCTGTTGCTCGGCGACCGTGCGCGCGAGCGGTTTCTCGCCGTAAATGTCCTTGCGCTGGCGCGCGGCCTCGATTGCGACCAGTGCGTGCCAATGGTCCGGCACAGCGACCATCACCGCGTCTATGTCCGCGCGCGCGCATAGCTCGCGGTAGTCCTTATAACCTTTGCAGTCGGAGTTGCCGTAATGTTCGTTCACCAACTTCACCCCGGCCTCGAGATGCCGCGTGTCAACGTCGCAAACGGCCACGACCTGGCAATCGGGCTGGCGCAGGAACCCTTCGGTGTTGGGGCGCCCTTGCATGCCGAATCCGATTATGCCCACCGTAATGCGCTCGGACGGGGGCGGCCTGTCGCCCACCCCGAGCACACGCGCGGGCAGGATTGTGGGCGCTGCCACAGCCAAGCCTGCTAGGCGCAAAAAATTGCGCCGACTCAGCCCAGTACGATGACGCAGCGGAGTTGGTGGAGACGGCGCTTCGCGGCTGGATTTTTTTTGCTTCATATTCTACAGCACCTTCCTAAGCGCGGGTCCGGCCTAGCCCGAGCCGCTCCAGCAGGAGGTTGCGCACCTCAATTGCTTGCGGCAGTCGCAAGGCCAAAGTCAAGCCCGAGTATGCCGCTGTTCCGAGGCCAGCCGGGACAAAAACTGCACATACCTTCGCCCAGATAGTCGCGTGGCCAAGCCATGCTTCGCAACCGCGCCAGCTCAGCCATGCGGTTGCGCCGGCCACCAACGCTGCCAGTGCCAGCGGCGCTAGCGCACGGCGCAGCGGGGCAAGTCCGAGGCCACCCAGTTTTTTCTTCAACGCTGTGAGCAGCAGCGCCACGTTGGCGCATGCACTGAGCGTATTCGCTGCGCCGAGGCCGCCCTGGCGGAACGGCCCGATCAGGCAAATTGTGAGCACCAGATTGAGTGCGAGCGAGATGACGCTCATCTGCATCGGTGTGCGTGTGTCGCCGAGCGCGTAAAACGCGCGTGCGAGCACGTTCACGGCCGAGAACGCGACGAGGCCCGGGGCCAGGCACGCTAGCGCGAAGCTAACCCGCACAGTCGAGTCCGGGGTGAACCTGCCGCGCTCGAAGAGCAGCCGCACGATCGGCTCCGCTAACGCGACGAGCAGCACCGATGCGATCAAGTTCACCATCAAAAGATGCCCCAGCCCGTGCGTCAGCGTGCCGCGATATTCGTCGAGCTTTTTCTCGGCGGCCAGGCCAGCTAATGCCGGCAGCATGTAGGTTGCCACTGAGATGCCGAACACCCCCTGCGGCAGCTCCATCAGCCGCACCGCGTAGTTGAACGAAGCGACAATTGTTGGGTCCACGCCGAAGGCTATGCCTTGGGTCAAAAGGACGTTGAGTTGGTACGCTGCGACCCCGATTGTGCCAGGGATCATGTTCCGTGCGACCTGCTTAACTGTTTCGTCACCCCAGGGCGCGACCCACCGGTACCGGTACCCTTCGCGATGCAAAGTTGGCAGTTGGAAAGCTGCTTGAGCCACACCCGCAATTAAAACACCAATAGCAAGCCCGAAAATTTGAGTCTCGAGGCTCGTGCCCATCCGCGGCGCAAGGAACAGCACCGAACCAATCATTACCACGTTGAGCATGGTCGCGCCCATGGCGGGAATGAAGAAATGCCCGCGCGCGTTAAGCATGCCGATGAACACGGCTGCCAGGCAGACAAGCAACATGTAGGGGAACATCACGCGCAACAATTGCAGCATGAGCCGTGTCTCGACCGGGAGCGCAAGTGCGGCCAGTGCCACTGTGATGCCTATTAATGCCAGGACAATTATGGCGGTCGCGCTCAACACCAGCGCGGAAATAACCGCATTGGCTGCGTGCCACATCTGCGGTTCGCCCTCGCGCTTCTCCTTTTCCTTGAAGATCGGAATGAACGCCGCCGAAAGCGCGCCTTCGCCCAGCAAGCGCCTGAACAGGTTCGGGATCATAAACGCGAGCTGGAACGCGCCTGCCACCCAACTGTCGCCCATGAACCGCGCATACACGATCTCGCGCACCATGCCGAGCACGCGGCTGGTCATGGTGGCGGCCGCCATTGCGCCGGACGCTTTGAGCAACTGCGACATCGGCTCGGCAGTGTACTGGACGCCATCTGCGGCCCAAAGTCCAAAAGCGGTGCGGGCCGCCCTCGCGGCTGCTAAACCCGAGCTCTGGTGCCGCATCGGCTCGGGTTGCGCAGTGGATGGTGCTTGACTATCCCCGCTGCGGCGCGCATTTGACTCGTAGGCCGCGATTTGCTGACCGTCCGGCGCGTGCGTGGTCGTGACGTGCAGCGACGCCTGGGGTGGTGCAAGATTCAGCGCGGCCAGTGCGATGTTAAAGCAAGCCCAACACGATTTTACCGTGGCGACCCGCGGACGCGGGTTGTACGAGATAACCGGGCTGGTCCAGGCCTGGCTCGCGCGCACTGGGATTAAGACCGGGCTGCTGACACTGCACATATTGCACACATCCGCCTCGCTGCTGATCCAAGAGAATGCCGACCCGGACGTGCGCCTCGACCTCGAGCGGTTTTTCGAGCGGCTCGTGCCTGACGGCGACCCACTGTTCGAACACGTGATCGAAGGCGAAGACGACATGCCCGCGCACTTGCGGACCGCGCTGACAAATGTGAACCTGACCGTGCCGGTCAGAGACGGCGAGCTTGCGCTCGGGCCGTGGCAAGGCATCTATGTGTGGGAGCATAGGGACCAGCCGCACTCGCGTCGTGTCGTTGCGCACCTGATCGGTGAATAAGCTGGCGCTTGGGCCGGCTGGCCGGCATCTTCGATTCAGACGCCATCATAAACCATGAAAAAGAAGACTTTCGCGTGGTTCGCCATGCTCGCCTACATGGGGTGCGCCGGATCGTGCTGCGTAAGTGCGGCCGGTGCCCCAACCAGTCCAAACGCGTTCGGGTTCGCCGGGCGCGAGCTGTTCCCGATCGACAACCAAATCAGCTTGGTGCACGCGGCCGATATTGACGGCGACGGATTGACTGACATCGTAGTCGCAAACAACGAGCGGTCGAAGATCAACATTTTGTACAACCAGACCGGTGCGACGAACCAGCCCGGTCTCCAACCGATGCGCCGGCCCGCGCCCAAGCGCGAAATCAACGAACTACCCCCGGACGCGCGGTTCAGGATCGAGTCTATTGCGTCGGAGAAACGCATTGCCGCAATGGTCGTGACCGACCTGGACAGCGACGGCCGGCCGGACATCGCATACTACGGCGAGCCGCGTGAGCTGGTCGTGCAATACAACGAGGGCACTAACGGCTGGAGCGCGCCGAAACGGTTTGCGATAGACGACGGGCAACTAACCCAGAACGCGCTGGTCGCAGGCGACCTGAATGGCGACGGCCTGACCGACCTTGTGCTTCTTGCCGAGGGGCATTTGTACGCGATTCACCAGAAGCCGGGCGGCGTGCTCGATGAGCCGCAGCGAATCCCTGTTGCCAGCATCGCGCGCGCCGTGCAAATACTGGACGTGGACGGGAACGGCAAGAATGACCTCTTGCTTGTCAATTTCGACAGTCCCACACCTGTCCGGTTCATGCTCCAAGAGGAGGCAGGCCAGTTCGGGCCGGAGATTTATTTCGAGCTGCCGCCGATCCGCGCTTTCTGTGCAGGTACGTTCGACCCCGGCCACCGCGCGCATATAGTCACGATTGCGCAGAATTCGGGCCGGGCTGCCATCTGGCGGTTTGCCAAGACTGCAGCGCCGGCTTTGGCGGACGGGTTGGTTCAAGGCCAGTTTTGTGTCCTGCCGCTTGCGCGCACGGACAAGGCGCAGCGCGGCTGCGCATGGGCTGACTTGGATGCAGACGGCCTTGTGGATTTGATCGTGGCCGAGCCTGAGAATGGACAGGTCTCCATCCGGTTCCAGCAGAAAAACGGCCGGCTCGCGCCACCAAAAACATTCCCGTCTTTGACCGGCGTGAGCACGATCGAGGTCGCCGATTGGGACGCCGACGGCAAGCCCGAGTTGTTCATGCTCAGCACCGACGAGCGTCAGGTAGGGGTGGCGCGCCTGGACAAAAACCTGCGGTTGCCTTTCCCGACATTGATCCCGACCGAGGGCCGGCCGCTAGCTATTGCCGTGGGTCAGCTTAAGCCGGGAAGCAAACCTGTGCTGGTCGCCATTATTGATCAGGACGGTACCCGGCAGTTGTTGACCGTGTCCGCAGACGGCGCAAGGACGACGCAAAAGCTGAGTGAGGGGTTCAAATCGAACCCGGCTACGCTCGCTGTGCACGACGCGGATCAGGACGGGCTGCCAGACGTCGTGGTGTTGATCCCCTACGAGAAAGTCAAAATTCTGCGTCAGACTGCGAGCGGCGGGTTCGACGAACTCGATATCGCGCCCGCAGGTGGCGTCATCGAGCAGCCGTGGCTTAGCACGGCCGACTTGGACAGCGACGGCAAGGCCGAGCTGTTGTTGGCGCAGAAAAATTTCATTCGCGCGCTCGTGCTCAGGCAGGAGATGGCAGGCCCTGGCGGGGCTGAAAAGGGCGCCTGGGCGTTCCAAGTAAAAGAACAGATTAACGGCGCGGCGAGCAACTCGAAGCTGGTCGCGGCCGCGTTTATTCCGCAACCGACCGGCACGCCATGCCTGTTCTTGCTCGATATCGAGCGCAAGTCGCTGTCGGTGGCGCGTCCAGACCGCCTCGGCGTGTGGCAAATTGTGCGTAACGTCAAGTTGCCCGTGTGGGAGTTCCAATCGTTGCGCCCAGTCGCGTTCGGCGGCGCACAGCTCAATGCTATTGCGCTTGTCGGACTGAACGCCGTCGCCTGGCTTGCACTCGAGGGGGATGTGTGGGAAATGGTCGAGCTTGACACCTACGAGACACCGATCAAGGACGGCAGACTGTTTGACCTGGTTCTGGGTGACCTTAATCACGACGGCCGCAACGACCTCGTGTTCCTCGAAACGGCAAAAAACCACATTGACATAGTCGAGTTCAGTCCCGAGGGCAAACTTGTGCCGGGCCAGCGCTGGCAAGTTTTTGAAGAGCGGACGTTCCGCGGGCGCCGGTTCGAAATGCCCGAGCCGCGTGAAGCAACTGTGGCAGACGTGACCGGGGACGGGAAGAACGACTTGATAATAGTTGTTCACGACCGGGTGATCGTGTATCCGCAGGAGTAAACCCAGGTTAGACTTCGGCTGGCCGCGCAGCGTTGCCGGGGCCGCGCCACGCATAAATTTCGGCTGGGCCGCTGCGCGCCGGCTCCGCACCAGCCTGCGGAATCCGGCAAACCAAGGGCTGACCAAGCAGTTGCGCCCCGCAATGCATGTGTTCGGTGCTGGCACGAAGCCCTGTTTTTTTTTGGAGGCGGTTTTAAACATTTCACAAGCCGCGGCGCAGGATAGTGATCACACTCGGGCAACCCTTGCTTTGCCGCTGGAATCTTCTGTGCCGATTGGACACTTGACCGCGAATTATGGCAAAATCGCGGCTGCCGGCTCTTCCGGCACGCGCGATGGTGGGTATTTCGAACACTCCGGTCGGAACCGCTGAGCCTGAGCCGAAAGCACTGCTAGGCACAGGCTTGGGTGACCCTGCCAACGACTGGCTTTGCTATTGGTGCTTGAATCGCGTGGCCAGCGAGGCCGAACGAGCCTACTTCAACGGCCAGAGCGAGTTTACGTTCAGAAACCCGGACGGCATCAAGTTCCATATCATGACTTTTTCGCGCGCGCCTGGTTGCGAACATGTAGGGTTGCCAACGGAACAATACACTTGGTTCCCGGGTCATGCGTGGCGTTACTCGGTGTGCAAACGTTGCAGGATGCAACTCGGTTGGCACTACACCGGGCCGACTGAATTCGTGGGGCTTATACGTGACCGGCTCGTGCGCGCAGGCCTCGTACTGAGTTGACCCACGCCTACAAAGTTGCCGGCACGCAGCGCGCACTAATTGTTCCGCGCCGGCCAGATCGGACTTGCTTGGCATTTGACCCGGATTCGCCTAGGGTTAGAGCCGGTGATAGGTTTGCTACGAGTTGTGGGCCTGCTGAACGCAGCCGTATGGCTGGGAAGCACGGTCTTCTTTGTGTTAGTGGCCGCGCCGACGCTCCTGTCGTCGAGCATGAAAAACCTGCTTGGGCCCAACAATTTCCCTTTCTTCGCCGGCGCGGTCTTGCAGTTATTGACTCGGAATTTCTATACGCTCCAGATCATCTGCGGCGCGGTGGCGTTACTGCACATGATAGGCGAATGGCTCTACTTGGGCAGGCCGTTGCGCCGGTTCAATACGGCCTTGCTCAGCAGCCTTTTCGTGCTCGCGTTGGTGTGCAAACTATTGGTCAGCCCCAAGACCGAGCGGTTGCACAGACTGAAGCACGCGCCCAATCGGCCTGCAGAAGTAACCAGCGCTGCGGCAAAATCGCTTCAAGTGTGGCAGGGGCTCGGGCACGGATTGAATTTTATCAT
>JANWZY010000085.1 GCA_025061935.1 Verrucomicrobiia bacterium | reverse complement strand
CACTGAGCCGTTTCAACGGCTTTCTGGCATAGTGCTAAAGCCGCTGAAGCGGCTTTGTGGTCGGCTTGACCAGCATTGAGCGGGCTGAAGCCCGGTGCTAATAAAACGAGTGTGAAATATCCGGGCTAATGATCCGCGCAAGGCCGTGCGACGGATCGGCAGATTTGCGCGAGACTTTGCGTGTTTCTCACTTTGCCGCGTTTATTGAGCCCTAAATAACCCCGTAACGCTTTCGGTGCCACCGCACTAAGACCCGGGGGCCGCAGGTGGGGTCGGGATGCGCCGTCTGCGGCGCGCCGGTTTCAACGGCCTGGCTCGTAGGCGTAAAACCGTTGAAACGATTTCGTTTGATCGGGGCCGGCATTTACCGGATGAAGCGCGGTATGATTCAAAGGTTGCTGCTCATTATTGCGAGTCCCGATGGGAAGTGCGCCTGATTGTTGCGCCGGCGCAGACGTCGCATTTAATCCGGACATGGAAGCTCGTCCGGGCCAAGCAGTCAAACCCCCAACTGTTGCCGCTTTCAGTTTCACTTTTCCAGTGAGTGGACCGTTCCGCCTGCGTCGGATTGGCACGGTGATGGGCCGCGGTGGAATTTGTGCTAGTCCACGCCGCGACGCTCCAGCAGCAGTTTCAGCACGTTGTCATGCGATGGTGATTCGGCGGGAGCGATTCGCGCGTGGCAAGCGCCGGATTGAAGCCGCGAGTTTGAACAACCGGCGTGCGAGCTGGCATTGAGTGCGGCATCGCCGGGACAGAATATGCCTTTGGCTCGGGCGTACGTGTTATGCCCATAGCAGGCTCATCTGCTGGGATCGGCTTCGAGCGTTTGAGCAAATCTTTTTGTTGCCGGGCGGTTTGTGGCAATAACGCAGCGTTGGCGGTGTGTTTACGGCTGGCCACTGCGCGGCGCTGCCGTCCCAAGCGCTGGGGTATAATGATCGGCGTTTGCCGCCTGAACAGATTCGAGTTTTCCGGGTTGCGGCCCGCAACGCGGTAGAGCATTCAGTCCTTGCGAATATTCCTGCGCGGACGCATTTTAGCCGGTCAGGAAATAAGTACGCTCGAGCTGGCGCAGTTTGACCCGTGTTCGGCGCGGCGACAGGTGCGGCGCGACAACTTGGCGCGCCAGTCAGACAAAACGCAAAAGAGGCATGATTAGGTCATTGGTATTCACTACGCAGGGGCGCCTGCACAGCAGGGACATCGAGGTTTTTTTGATGCCCACGCTGCTTGCGGACACCAACTTGTTTCTTTGGGTTGACTTGGAGAACCCGACGCCCGAGGAGACCAAGTGCATTTTGGAAGACGTGTTCCATTTTCACCCGTTGTCCATCGAGGACTGTGTGATGGTGAGTGCCGGGCCGAAAGTGGAAGAATACATGCCGCGTGAGGGCGACATGTTTGCGCCCTATTTGTTCATGGTCATCCATGCGGTCGATTACAGCCGCAAAGACGGCGTGTTCGCGACGAACGAGCTGAATTTTTTCCTAGGCAAAAATTTCCTTGTCACCTACCACGAGCATCCAATTAAGGGCATATCGCTGACCGAGGAGCGCGCGATCCGGGGCACGGGCCATATCGCGCGCGCGCCGGACCGCGTGGCCTATAACTTGTTGGACGCGATCGTGGACAACTACAAGCCTGCCCTGGACGAGCTGTCATTGGAAATAGCCGAGCTTGAGCAGCAGGTTTTGACCGACTCGGGCACGGAAGTGCTTAACAAAATTTTGCAGATCAAGAAGGAAGTGTTGCATTTGCGCAGGATCATCGGTCCGCAGCGCGAGGTGTTGGCGCGGTTCGCCAGGGGTGAGTTCAAACTTATCCGGCCGCATTTGTTGCCGTACTACAGGGATGTCTATGATCACCTGTTCCAAATTTCTGAGCTGGCCCAAAGCTACGCTGACTCTTTGACCGGTATATTGCAGGTGTACCTGAACATGTCATCCAACCGCACCGCTGAGATAGTGAAAGTGCTCACGCTCTTTATTGTGATAACGACGCCCGTGCTTGTGGTGGGGTCGTGGTACGGCATGAATTTTGTCGAACAGATGCCTGAGTTGCACTGGAAATACGGTTACGTTTGGGCGATCGGGTTGACAGTGGTTTCGACTGCCGCGTTGTGCTTCTGGCTCAGAAAACGTAAATGGCTTTAGCAGGCGCGTATGGCGCAGCGTGGCCGGCGCCGTTTGGTTTGGCCGCCGTCGCGCAGTCGCGCCAGATGCCGCGCCCGCGGTTGATGTACCATGCCGGGAACAAAATCGAGCTTTTTGGATAAGGTTTTGGGCCGGATCAACCGGCTCGATACCGCCGGGCTCCAGAGCGTCCTGGAGCGGCTTGCGCGGGAGCGGAGTTTCCTTGAGACACTTTTCAACGCTGTCGAAGACGGCGTGCTCGTGTGCGATGAGCGCGGCAGGATTATTTACTTTAACCAGGCCATAACTAGATTGCTCGGGCTGCAGCCGAGCGCCGAAGGACGGCCCATCTGGGAGCTTGTGCCGGAGATCGAGTGGGAAAAATTGCGCAAAGCCGACGCAACTGGAGGGCAGCGAGTCGTGCGGCACGAGTTCGAAGTGCAGTATCCGCGGCCGCGGTTCCTGCGGCTCTACGCTGCGCCGCTTGACGACCAGGGTGGTGGTGCGTCGGGGCTGGCGTTGATTATTCACGACGAGACCGAGGCGCGACAAAAGACGTACGAAGCGATCGAAGCCGAGCGCGCACAGGCTCTTACGCTGCTGGCTGCCAGTCTTGCGCATGAGATCGGCAACCCGTTGAACGCGCTGCACATACACCTGCAACTGGTCGAGCGCGAACTCAAGAAGCTCAGGAGCGCTGTCGCCTCGGCCGGAGGCGCGCTTACAGGCACGGGGCAGTCTGGCGGAACGGCGCAATCGCGTGCGCGCGGTGCCGAGGTGAATCTCACCGAGACAATAGACAAGCTCCAGCAATACACTGCCGTTGCCAAAGGCGAGGTGACGCGGCTCGACTATATTGTAACGCAGTTTTTGCAGGCACTGCGGCCCGTAGCGCCGCAGTTCAAGCCTACATCGCTCAACGAGGTAGTGACGCGTACGCTCGAGCTGCTGCAGCCGGAGCTGGATAACCGCGGCCTAATTGTTAAGACGAAACTCGCTCCGCACCTACCGCTTGCGCCGCTGGACGCGGCCCAGATTCAGCAGGTGTTGGTGAACTTGATCAAAAACGCGATGCAGGCGATGACAAAGGGCGGCACGCTCAGCCTGCAGACGGGCGAGGACGCCGACGGCGTATGGGTGAGCGTTTCAGACACCGGCACTGGTATTTCACGCGAGCAATTAGCTCACATTTTCGAGCCGTTCTACACGACGAAAAAGAAAGGTACGGGGCTGGGACTGATGATCGTGCAGCGGATAGTGCGCGCACACGGAGGAAGAATTGATCTGGAAAGCCACCCCGGGCGCGGCACCACGTTCCGCATCTGGTTGCCATTGCAAGAGCGCAAGCCGCGCTTGCTCGAAGCGGGTGTGCGCACCTGAGCGCGCGGCGTGTTGTGTGGGTAAAGTCTCAACCCCATGTTAACCGCTATGCCGAAACCGACCTTGCTAATAGTTGACGATGAGAAAGCGACGCGTGACGGACTCCGCGCCGCGCTCGAAGACCAGTACGATGTTTACGTGGCCGAGGACGCTGCAGCAGCTACCGAGCTGCTCGAACAGGAGAATTTTGATGTGTTGCTGACGGATTTCCGGCTCCCGCACGAGGACGGCATGAAACTGATCGCGCGCGCTAAATCGCTACCCAAGCCACCGGTGTGCATTCTGATGACAGCATACGGCTCGGAGGAGCTGGCTGTCGAGGCCATGAAACGCGGCGCCGACGATTACATCCCGAAGGGGCGGATGCAGATTGAAGAGCTGGAGATGCGGATCGCGCGCGCGCTGCGCCGGCAGAAGCTCGAGCAGGACAACCTCGCGTTGCGGCAACAATTGGACGCCAAGTTCGGGCTCCACAACATAATTGGCGAGTCGCCGAAGATGCGCGAGGTGTTCGAGATCGTCAAACAAGTCGCGCCGACGCGTGCAACTGTATTGCTCCGGGGTGAAAGCGGCACGGGCAAGGAGCTGATAGCCAAAGCGATTCATCAACTCAGTCCGCGCGCCAGCCAGCCATTGGTGATAGTGCACTGTGCGGCGTTGGCGCCCACGCTGTTGGAAAGCGAATTGTTCGGGCACGAGAAAGGCGCGTTCACTGGCGCGTATGAGCGCCGGATCGGCAGGTTCGAGCAGGCGCAGGGCGGCACGCTTTTCCTGGACGAGATCGGCGAGATAGATGCGTCGTTGCAGATCAAGCTGCTGCGGTTCCTCGGCGAGCGCACATTCGAGCGTGTCGGGTCAAACAAGACCCTCACGGCGGACGTGCGGCTCATTGCCGCCACGAACAAAGACTTGGAGGCTCTGGTGAAAGCGGGGAAGTTCCGTGAAGACCTGTATTTCAGATTGCGCGTGGTGGAGATAGTGCTGCCACCACTGCGCGAGCGCGCCAGTGATATCCCGCTACTTGCGAATGCGTTCCTGCGCGAGTTCGCGCAGGAAAACGCCAAGCCTGTCAAAGGATTCACCCCCGAGGCCTTAGATTTGCTCATGAAGTATCAATGGCCAGGCAACGTCCGCGAGCTGCGCACGGCTATCGAGCACGCGGTCGTGTTGTGTCGCGGTGAACGGATCACGCCGCGGGATTTGCCGCCCCAGATTAGGTCTGCGGTCGGTGCTGAGGCGTCGGTCGAGCAGCTTATTGCCAAGGGCGACCTTACAGTCAAGGAAGCTGAGAAACAGCTTATCATTCGCGCGTTGAAGGAAACGGGTGGGAACCGCACACTTGCGGCCAAGAAGATCGGATTGAGCCGGCGCACATTGCACCGCAAGATACGCGCTTATAAACTGGAGGGACTCTGATATGCGATTTACAGTTGTTGGGACGCTGCAGGAGCTGATTTACAAGCTGGAGGTCGGGTCAGGCGCGCGCCTCATCCGGTTGTTTTTTTTCTTTCTGGCGGTTTTGTTTCTTCTGGTCGTTTATAACTGGCGCGCGTACCGGAACATGTCCGCGCAGGAGGCGATGGACGCCGCGCAGTTGGCGCGCAACATAGCCACTGGCAAGGGTTATTCGACGCTGTTCATTCGCCCGCTCAGTATTTACCTGCTGACTAATAGTTACCGCGGGCCGGTACTGGCCGAGGACCAATCGAAACCAGTTGACCCGGCGCGGCTCAAAGGTCCGCACCCTGACCTTGCGAACCCGCCCGTGTACCCGGTGGTCTTGGCCGGATTAATGAAACTGCTGCCGTTCCAGTACGACATTCCGGTACCGGGGCCTGAGGGCGAAAGCAAAGGGCGAAGCTCGTTTTGGCAGAGGCATGGCAGGTTTTGGTGGTACCAGCCAGATTTCCTCATCGCGTTGTTTAATCAGTTGCTGTTTTTTGGCGCCGTTGCGCTGACTTACTTTATTGCGCGGAGTGTGTTTGATGCGGCAGTGGCGCGGCTGGCAGCGGTGCTATTGCTCGGGACCGAACTGCTTTGGCGTTTCAGTGTCTCCGGGCTATCCACCATGCTGTTGTTAATTGTGTTTCTCGGGTTGGTCTGGATGCTGGTGCGGCTGGAGCGGGAGTCGCGCAGCGTCAATCAATCCACGTTTACTCCATGGCTGCTTACGGCCATGGCAGGGTTGCTGGTCGGATTGGGGGCGCTCACTCGATACTCGTTCATGTGGGTGATAGTGCCCGTGGTGATGTTTTTGGCACTTTTCTCGTCGCGTGACCGGTGGGTGCGGTGTTTGCTTGCAGTGGCAGTTTTTGCCGCCGTGTTGGGACCCTGGATCATTCGGAACATGGCTTTGTGCGGCCAGCCATTTGGCACGGCCACATACGCAGTGTTGGAAACGACGGCAGCGTTCCCCCAAGACAAGCTCCAGCGGTCGCTTGCGCCGAGCGTGTCAACTTTTGGCCTTGCATTGGTCTGGTACAAGTTCCTGGGCAACTTGCGGCAGATCGTGCAGACGGAACTGCCAACACTGAGCGGTAACTGGATGGCCGCGTTTTTCCTTGCAGGGTTGCTGTTGCAGTTCAAGGACCCTGGCCGGAACAGGCTCAAGTATTTTGCGCTAATGTGCCTGGGCTTGTTTGTGATTGTACAGGCGTTTGGCCGGACGCAACTTTCTGAGGACTCGCCGCAAGTCAATTCTGAAAACTTGTTGGTGCTGCTTGTGCCGCTTGTGACCATTTACGGTGCAGCACTGTTTTTTGTGCTGTTGGAACAGTTAGATTTGCCCATGGCCGTGCTGCGGCACGTTGTTACGGGGGCATTTGTGGCCGTTATGTGGCTGCCGATGATTCTTGTGCTGTTGCCGCCGCGCAGCTCGCCGATTGTGTACCCGCCGTATTACCCGCCCACAATTCAGCGGGTCTGCAATTGGATGGGCAAAGATGACCTGATGATGAGCGACGCGCCGTGGGCAGTTGCGTGGTACGGGCAGCGGCCGTGTGTGTGGCTTACGCTCGATGCGAGGTCGGACTTTTTTGCAATCAATGACTACATGAGGCCGATCCGCGCTTTGTATTTGACACCGCGTACGATGAACGGGCGGTTCCTGACCGACTGGGTGCTCCAGCCGGGCTATAGTTGGGGCGAATTCGTGCTCGAAAGCATAGTGCGTAGGGACGTCCCGCCGTACTTCCCGTTGCGCAAGTCACCCAATGGGCTGATGCCCGAACACCTGTTCCTGACGGATTGGGAACGGTGGCGCAAGCCCTGAAAGCATGCGCAGTCCGTTTGTCACGCTGCTGAGCGGGACGAATTCGGCGTGGGTGGTAGCCGATTGGTCGGGTGTACAGGATTCGCATCAGGCCGAGTGCGCAACCGGGGTTGCGCGGCACAGCGTCTCGGAACACTTTTGATGTGGCCGGATCTAAATGACCGCTGAGTTTAACCAACTAGTCCATCGGGTCCGCGATTTTATCGCGCGCGCTGCCGCACGCATGCGTGCCGCGGCTTACGCGGTCGAAAGGGATTACGCCGAATTCGACGAGCAGTTCAATGCGCTCGCATGCGAGTTGTTCGGATTGCAGTTCGTGCAGAACAAGGTTTACCGGCGGTTTTGCGAAGCGCGCGGAATCGGTCGCAACGTTATCTCGGACTGGCGGCGTATCCCGGCCATGCCGACCACCGCATTCAAGGATTTTGATGTGACGTGCCTTCCGCCGGCGCAATGGACGGCGGTGTTTTTCTCCAGTGGCACGACCGGCCAAAGGCCGAGCAGGCATTTCCACAGTCCCGCGTCGCTCAGCCTCTACGAGGCTTCGCTTCTGCCATGGTTCGTGCGCCACGTATTGCCCGAATCAATCTCGGCGCTTGCGAATGCTGGCAGCGCAATTGCAGCCGTTACCGCGCACGCGGGTCGGTGGCGGCTTTTTATCTTGGCCCCGACCCGCGCCGATGCGCCGTGTTCGTCGCTGGTGTACATGTTCGACACGGTCCGGCGCGAGTTCGGCTCGGCCGAATCCGAGTTTTTCGGGCGTACGACGCCCGACGGTGGGTGGCGCCTCGAGGTCAAAGCGGTTGTAGCCGCGTTGCGCGACGCCGCAGAATCGGGCCGGGCTGTCGTGCTGCTTGGGACCGCGTTTGCGTTCGTCGAGCTGCTCGATTACATGGCTCAGACCGGATTCACGTGCCAGTTGCCGCCCGGCTCGCGTGTGCTTGAGACCGGCGGCTACAAGGGCCGTACTCGAAGTGTACCCAAATCGGAGCTGTACGGCATGATCAGCTCGCGACTCGGCGTGCCGAACACGCACATAGTGTCTGAATATGGCATGTGCGAGCTGGGTTCACAGGCTTACGACGCGGTCGCCGGGCGGCACGGCGGGTCGGGCGCAAACGCGATGCGCGGGCCGGGCGATGGCAATGCTGTTGGGCGCGTGTTCCAGTTCCCGCCGTGGGTGCGGGTCCAGGTTGTGTCACCCGAGACTGGCGAGGAAGTAACGGAGGGCGCCACCGGCCTCGTCAGAGTATTTGACCTGGCGAATGCGTACTCTGTGCTTGCGGTTCAAACCGAGGACTTGGCCGTGCGTCGCGGTACCGGATTCGAATTGCTTGGCCGCGCCCGCGGAGCCGACTTGCGCGGATGTTCATTGCTCCAAGTGCCATAACCGACAGTGCTGCGTGCTATGGAGTTACCGAGTTATTTCATAGCCGATCTACCCAGAGATACGCATTTAACCGAGTCGTTGCTTGGTGAAGCGTGCCGTGCATTGAAACGGAACCGTGCAGCTCACCTTGCGACACGGCCGACGTCCGAACTGGTCGCTTTCCTTGCCGCGCTTGGCGCGAACTGGCTTAAGCCGGATTTCCCCTTCCGCAGAATGGCTCTCGAGCAGGGGCCGGGTCAGACGGGTTTCTCGGCTGCGACAATTGCGCGTGGGCTGGACGCATTTTTCAGTGAGCTGACAGCGGAAAACATTAATGCGCTCTTGGTACAGGAAGTCGGACATGTCGCACGGCTCGACAAGTTTGTTCCCGAGCCAGTGGCTAATACGTCGCCCAGGCGCGCGGCGCTCGCGCGCGGCCCGGAGCTTATAGTTCATGTTGCGGCTGGTAATTTGCCCGCCCCCGCGTTGGCCGGCATGGTCTTCGGGCTGCTTGTGCGCGCGGCGCAATTCGTCAAGTGCGCCAGTGGCGCGGCGTTTTTCCCGCGCCTGTTCGCGCACTCGATTTACGCAGCGGATCCCAAGCTCGGCTCGTGCATCGAGCTGGCAGAGTGGCCGGGGGGCAATACCGCGCTTGAACAGGCACTGTTCAGCCACGCCGATTGTGTAACGGCCACCGGCAGCGACGAAGCCATCGCCGCCATCAGGCAACTTGTGCCGGGGCACGCGCGGTTCGTAGGTTACGGGCATCGTGTCAGCTTCGGTTACATTGCAGCGGAAGCGCTGAACCGCGCGTCGGCGTCACAACTTGCTGCGCTTGCCGCAGCAGATGTCGCAGCTTGGGATCAACTGGGTTGTCTTTCCCCCCACGTGTTTTACGTTGAGACGGGTGGCGAATTCGGGCCGGACGCTTTTGCCGAGATGTTAGCGGCCGAGCTTGACCGGATTGAAAAACTCGAGCCGCGCGGAATGCTTCCGGCCGAGGCTGTGGCGCAGATTGCGTCGCGCCGCGCATTTTATGAAGTGCGCGCGGCGAACTTACCCGACACCAGGTTATGGAGCAGTCCAAGTTCGACTGCTTGGACAGTTGTTTATGAGGCTGATCCGCAATTCCAGCTTTCCTGCCTGCACAGGTTCGTTTACGTCAAGCAGGTGCGCGAGCTGGCCGAAGCGCTTAGAGGTGCCGAGTCTGTCCGCGGCAAAGTTTCTACCGTCGGCATTGCTGCTCCGGCGCCACGTGCGCACCAAATTGCGGCCGAGCTGGCGGCTTGGGGTGTAACGCGTATCTGTCCGATCGGGCGGATGCAGAGGCCGCCGTTGCTGTGGCGGCACGACGGCCGGCCCGCGTTGGCAGACCTTGTCTTGTGGACGGACTGGGAACTCGAATGATTGAACGCGCGCGTGCGCGGACTTACATTTCGATGCGCGAAACGAGTTGGCGGCGCGAAGAATATGAAAATCGAGCTGCGCAAATCTTTCACGTTTGATGCTGCGCACTATTTGCCGAATGTGCCCAGGACGCATCGGTGCAGCCAGTTGCACGGGCACAGTTATACCGTCGAGATCGCTGTAGCTGGCGCGCTCGACGCCGCGCACGGATGGTTGATGGACTACGGCGAACTAGCCGCTGCGGTCGAGCCTGTACTCGAACAGCTCGACCACAAAGTGTTGAACGAGGTCAGTGGCCTCGAAAACCCGACGAGCGAAAACATAGCAGTCTGGCTTTGGGAAAAACTCAAGCCGCGCCTGCCTGCGCTTGTCGAGATCGTAGTGGCTGAGACACCGACTGCACGTGCGATTTACCGGGGCGGCTGAGCCCGAGTCGTGTGGGTTTCTGGCTCTTTGGCTAGGTGCGGCGTGCGACTGTGCGCACTGCGGCGCGCCTCCAAGAACAGTTGCGGTTTTGCAAGCTTCCCCTAAGCTACAACGCATGCAATTGATTGGCCGGTTGATTGAAAAGCTGCAACGTCACCCGCGCCGGATTGTGTTTGCCGAGGGCAGCGAGCCGCGCGTGTTGCAGGCTGCGCGGCAGTTCCATTGTTTGCGGCTCGGCGCGCCGATCCTGCTCGGCAACCGTGCCGAGATCGAAAAGCGGGCAGCCGAATACAAGGTGCCACTTGAACACATTCGGATCATAAATCCCGAAGAGAGCGAAGACTTGGATAAGTTCGCTGATATGCTCCGGTTGATGCACCAGTCGCATGGGATGAAACTGAGCGAGGCGCGCGAAACGATGCGGAACCCAAATTATTTCGGGGCCATGATGGTCGCAATGCGTCAAGCGGACGGACTTGTCACCGGCGCGACTCAGCCCACGGCAGTTGTGCTCCGGGCCGTGTTGCAGACCATCCAGCTTGGCAAGTGTTTCGACACTGCAGTTGGGTGCACTGTTGTCGAGCTGGAGAACGTGGCGATCGGCGAGTCGGGCGTGCTCGTGCTGGCTGATTGCGCCGTGGTACCCGAGCCGACGATGGAGCAGTTGGGTGACATCGCGGTGGCGGCGGCACAGTTCGCGCGGCAACTATTCGGGTTCAAGCCGCGCGTGGCCATGCTTTCTTACGCTACGCGCTGCAGGTCGCTGCCCCCTGCGTTTGGCAAGGTCCATGCGGCCATTGCGATCGCACAGCGCAAGGCGAAGAAGCTCGGACTTGATGCCGAGTTCGATGGCGAAATGCAGATTGATACCGCGCTGGTGCCGGACGTCGCCGCGGTCAAAATGCCGAAGAGCAAGGTGGCCGGGCGCGCGAATGTGTTGATTTTCCCGTGCCTTGCAGCGGCAGACATTGCGGGGAAAGCGCTCAAGCATCTGGCACGCGCGCAGGCGTACGGTC
>JANWZY010000084.1 GCA_025061935.1 Verrucomicrobiia bacterium | reverse complement strand
GAAGCGTGGTCGGCTTGGTAAACCGGACACTGTGGGTGCAACGGGGCTCCAAATGTGGCTACAATTGCTGCCCTGTAGCCGCCATTGTTAAAGCACAGGGGTAGGGGAATCGCTGATCGGTGGATGCCATGTTTTTACAAACGTGGCTATGGTTGCCGCTCGCGTAGCTGCGCTTGTTAGAGCGCAGCCGAGGCGGTGGATTCTGCATTCTGTTGCATTGGCAGGCTCGAACGCTCGCTCACTCAGCGCCGCAAGGCGCGGCAGAGTGTTGTCCCCCCGCGAAGTTGCGGTCGGGCGATAGGCCCGGATTCGACCCTTATCCACTGCGATCCAAAAGTAACGCTCCGCCTAAGACGAAGATTCCGTAGGCGGTTTTGGTGCGCACACGCTCGTCGTGGGACATGTTTGACCTGGCTGTTAGCTGCGGGTGTGGACTCAGGCACCTTGAATTCTGGCCATAATTTCACACCTTGAGCTTTGTTCGAGGTTGGAAACAGCTTCAGTCTAGCTGAATCGAGACTCAATTCAGCCCGGCCGTTTCAACGGCTTCCACCACTGGTGTGCCGGCTGCTGCAGCGCGTCTGGGCACAGGGCCACACTAGGCCTGAAGTCCAATGCGTATTCTCGGGATAAATGGCCGTAGAATGGATAAACCAGACAGGATTGAAACAGAGCCCGAAGCCATGAGCTGAATGCAAGCGCAATCTAATGCTAGCAAGCTGGGCGCATTCTGAGGCTGACGCGGGCGTGGCTTTCTTGCATACTCGCGTATATCAGTTGACGCTGAACCAGTTTAAGTGGCGCATGAGAAAAAAATCGAACAATCCGACATTGGGCGTAATTTACGGGAACCGCGATTTCTTCCCGGACCAGCTTGTTGCCGAGGCGCGCGCTGATATCGCCGCCGTGTTCGACAAGCTGGGTGTTCGCGCAATTCAGCTTGAGCCGACAGATACGAAGCTCGGCGGGGTCGAAACGCTCGCCGACGCGCGGAAGTGTGCCGAGTTGTTCAAGCGGCACGCGCACGAGATAGACGGCGTATTGGTCGTGTTGCCGAATTTCGGGGACGAAAAAGGCGTACTTGAAACGCTCAAGCTCGCAAACCTCAACGTCCCCGTTTTGGTCCAAGCTTACCCGGATGCGCTGCATCAGCTCGATGTGGCCCGCCGGCGCGACGCTTGGTGCGGCAAAATTTCAGTCTGCAACAACCTGGTCCAAGCGGGTATCAAATTCACCCTTACCACCAAACATGTGGTGCATCCTGGCTCCGCGCTGTTCGAGCGGGATCTTAAGGATTTCCTGGCAGTTTGTCGCGTCGTGAACGGGTTACGCGGCGCGCGGCTCGGCGCGGTGGGGGCGCGCCCGGGCGCATTTAACACTGTCAGGTACTCGGAAAAAATCCTCGAACGCCACGGCATCAGTGTCACAACAGTTGACTTATCGGAGATTCTGGCCAAAGCCGAAAAACTCGATGCTGCGGCACCTGAGGTCCAGGCCAGGCTGGACGAAGTACTGAACTACGCGAAATCGGCGGATGCGCCGCGTGGCAAGCTTGTCCTGTTGGCCAAGCTGGGGGTCGTGCTCGAGCAATGGATGGATGCGAACGACCTGGATGCCACAGCAGTGCAGTGTTGGACATCGGTCCAGACCAACTACGGCTGCAACTTTTGCACCGTCATGAGCATGTTCAGCGAGCGGTTCATGCCCAGTGCGTGCGAAGTGGACGTGACCGGCACGCTGAGCATGTACGCAATGCAACTGGCCGCGCAAGCGCCGGCAGCGCTCGTGGACTGGAACAACAACTACGGCGAAGAAGACGACAAATGTGTCTTGTTCCATTGCGGCAACTGGGCAAAGTCGTTCCTGCCAGAAGCGACAATCAGTACCGCGCCAATCCTCGGCACAGTGGTCGGTGAACAAAACACCTGGGGCGCATTGGCCGGGCGCACCCCTGCCGGCCCGGTCACGTTCGGCAGGATCACCACAGCCGATGCCGAGGGCCGCATTCGCGCGTATGTAGCCGAAGGCCACCTGACCGATGACCCACTAGACACCTTCGGCGCGCGCGCAGTGGCTCGCGTGCCCGGACTCCAACAGCTCATGCGGTACGTCTGCAAGCACGGGTTCGAGCACCATGTGGCCATCACTATCTCGCACACTGCGGATGTGCTGGCCGAGGCGCTCGGCAATTACATGGGTTGGGAAGTGTACCGGCACCCGTCCGGTGCAAACCGATCAAGCGCATGACCGACCGCGAACTTGAGATCAAAGCAGTCCGTTTGCGCAAACGGCTGCTGCAACTCATTCACTATGCCGGTGCGGGGCACACCGGCGGTGACTTGTCGTGCCTCGAAATCCTGCTTGTGCTTTACAACAGGATACTGCGGATTGACCCGGCGAATCCGCGCGACCCGAACCGCGACAGGTATGTGCAAAGCAAGGGCCATTCGGTCGAAGCATTGTACGTGGTGCTCGCCGACCGCGGGTTCTTTCCCGAACCTGAGCTTGAATCGCTGTGCAAATACAAGTCGCGGTTCATCGGTCACCCCACGCGTAAGGTGCCGGGCATCGAAATGAACACCGGCGCGCTCGGGCACGGGCTTTCGATCAGTGTCGGCATGGCGCTGGCGGCCAAAATGGACAACGCGCCCTGGCGCGTATTCACGCTGCTGGGCGATGGCGAGCTGGCCGAAGGCTCGAATTGGGAGGCAGCCATGGCAGCGGCGCATTACAAGCTCGACAACCTGGTCGCCATTGTTGATCACAACCGGCTCCAAATCACCGGCCCCACGCGCCAAGTCATGTGTACCGAACCGTTGGCGGACAAGTTCGCCGCGTTCGGCTGGACGGTCCGCGCCGTTGACGGGCACAGCATCCCAGCGTTGACCGAAGTATTGACCCAACCGCCGGTGCCGGCCAAACCGACTTGCGTGATAGCAGACACGGTCAAGGGCAAGGGCATCAGCTTCATGGAAAACGACCCGAAATGGCACCACGGCGTGCCCAACGCGAACGAGCTGGCCGCGGCGCTGGCGGAACTGGACGCCGCAGAAGCACGTCTCCTTGCTGGGTCATGATTCGCATGCATACGCAGCGTGCTAGTACTCGAAATTTCCGCGCAGTGGACAAATGAGTGCTCCAGTTACACCAATGTTTTCTGCCGCTGCCCAAGCACGGCTCGCGCAGCTCGGGCTGCAACCCGGTCGGCCGAACCTCGACGAATACTCGGCCACACTGATCGAGCTGGCCCGCGCCGACCGGAACATAGTCGCGTTGACCAGCGACTCGCGCGGCTCGGGCAAGCTGTGGCCGTTCGCGCACGCGCTACCTGAGCAACTGATCGAGGTCGGCGTGGCCGAGCAGAACCTCGTCGGCATTGCAGCCGGGCTCGCTGCCTGCGGCAAGAAACCATTCGCGACATCGCCGTCGTGTTTCCTGACCGCGCGCGCGCTCGAGCAGATCAAGAACGATGTGTGTTACTCGGACGTGCCCGCTGTGCTGGTGGGCATAAGCGCCGGGGTAAGTTACGGCGCGCTGGGCAGCACGCATCATTCATTGCACGACATCGCTGCGCTGCGCGCTATCCACAACATCACGATTATTGTGCCTGCAGACAATTTCGAGACGCGCGAGGCCGTCCGCGCCGCAGCACGCGCGCAGCACCCGGTGTTCCTCAGGTTCGGCAAGGCACCGATGTATAACCTGCATTCGCCGGCCACACGGTTCGAGGTGGGCCGCGCGATCATGCTCAGGGACGGCTCAGATGTGGCATTCATTGCGACCGGAGAGACGGTAGTGCACGCATTGCTTGCAGCGGCTGAACTCGCCGAGCGCGGCCTGACCGCGCGCGTGTTGAGCATGCACACCATCAAGCCTTTGGACACGCAGGCGGTGCTGGATGCCGCGCGCCGCTGCCGCGCGATAATAACTGTCGAAGAACACAGCGTGCATGGTGGGCTGGGCGAGGCCTGCGCTGCGGCGTTGATCCAAGCCGGCGTCCATGTGCCAATGCGGATAGTGGGCATACCCGACGAGGAGACGGTCACCGGTAGCCAGGCCGACGTGTTCCGGCACTACGGCATTAGCATGGAAGGCTTGGCTGAAACCGCGGAAACGCTTATAAGTGCAATTTGACTTATGATCCTCGCCATTGACCAAAGCACTTCCGCGACCAAGGCGGTGCTCTTTGACACGCGCGGTAAGGTGTTGGACAAGGCCGCGCGCGAGCACCGGCAAATCTATCCGCAGCCCGGCTGGGTCGAACACGATCCGGAAGAAATCTGGCAGAACACACTGGCCGTGATTCGGGAGGTGGCAGAGCGGGACCGGGCGCGGCTCGATGAACTCGTTTGCCTGAGCATCACAAACCAGCGCGAGACAGTAGTTGTGTTCGAGACCGGCACGGGGAAACCTTTGCACAACGCATTGGTCTGGCAGGACAGGCGCGGTGATCCGATTTGCCAAACGCTTGTTACTGAGGGGTGGCAGGAGCCGGTGCTGCGCAAGACCGGGCTGAAGATTGACACGTACTTCTCCGCGTCGAAGCTCAAATGGCTGATCGACGAAAAGCCCGAGCTCGCGGCCAAGCTCGAGTCCGGCACGGCCCGCATTGGCACAATAGACACCTACCTGATTTACCGGCTGACCGGCGGGAAGGTCTTCGCGACCGACCATACCAATGCAAGTCGCACGCTGCTGTTTGATATCGGCAAGCTGCGGTGGGACGAGGAGCTGTGCGCGCTGTTCGGCGTGCCGCTGCGCGCGTTGCCCGAGGTCCGCGAAAGCGCCGCACAGTTCGGCGAGACGGATGCAGCAGGCGCGTTGCCCAAGCGCGTGCCGATCATCGGTGTGATGGGCGATTCGCAGGCCTCGCTTTTCGCGCAGCGGTGTTACAAGCCGGGCATGGCCAAGGCAACTTTCGGCACAGGCACGAGCATACTGCTCAACATTGGCAGCAAGTTTTGCATGCCGGCCAAGGGGGCTGTAACTGCGCTCGCCTGGGTTTGGCGCGGCACGCCGACTTACGCGTTCGAGGGTATCATCAACTTTTCCGCTGCCACAATCGAGTGGCTCAAGAACCAGCTCGGGTTGATCCGCGACGCGGCAGAAGTCGAAGCGCTGGCGACCAGCGTACCCGACACCGGCGGCGTGTACCTTGTGCCCGCGTTTGCCGGGCTGAGCGCGCCGTACTGGGCGCCGGACGCGCGCGCGGCCATTGTGGGCATGACCGCTCACACGCGCCGCGAGCATGTCGTGCGCGCCGCACTCGAGTCCATCGCCTACCAAATCCGTGATGTGATCGAGATGATGCAGGCGGACCGATTCCACACTTTGCAATGTGTGGAATGCGACGGCGGCCCGACGCGCAACCGGTTTCTAATGCAATTTACTGCGGACATTACGCGCGCGGAGCTGCGCGCCTCAGATGTACCCGAATCATCCGCTTGGGGGGCGGCTATGAACGGCCTGCTCGGACTTGGCCTGGCCGGGTCGCTCGAGGAACTGGCGGCGCTGCCGCGCCAGGTGCAGGTTTACCGGCCGCAGATGCCCGCCGAGCAGGCGCAGCAGTTGCATGCAGGCTGGCTCAAAGCTGTCAAACGTGTGCTGTGAAATTTTTCGACGCACAAGTCCAATGAGCAATCCAACAAGAATCGCTATGAAAATGAAACCGATCCAAATTGTGTGTGCGGTGGCAATCGGCGCCGCACTGCTGTTTTGCGCGGGGTGCAAGCCGAAGGCCGAGCAGGCGGTGCAGGGCGAACCGTCAGGCAAACCGTCCGGCAAACGCAAGATCGCAATTGTCATCTCGACGTTGAACAACCCGTGGTTCGTTGTATTGGCCGAGACGGCCAAGGCGCGCGCTATTGAGCTGGGGCACGACGCCACTGTGTTCGATTCGCAAAACGACACTGCGCGCGAAGCCGCGCACTTCGAGAACATCATTGCTGCGCGGTACGACGCGATCCTGTTTAACCCGACCGACGCGAACGGCTCGATCGCAAACGTGCGCAAGGCCAAAGCGGCCGGCATACCGGTGTTTTGCATCGACCGCGAGATTAACGCCACCGACGCAGCCACAGCACAGATTTTGTCTGACAACTACTCGGGCTGCGTGGCGCTGGGGCAATACTTTGTGCAGCGTGTCGGGACAAACGCGAAGTACGCCGAGCTGCTCGGCATCGTGGGCGACAACAACACGTGGAACCGGTCGCGCGGGTTCCACAGTGTCGTTGACCGGTACCCAGGGTTGAAAATGGTCGCGCAGCAGAGCGGTGAGTTCGACCGTGCCAAAGGTCTCGAGGTCATGGAATCAATCCTGCAGGCGCATCCGGACATTGACGCCGTGTTCTGCGGTAACGACGCCATGGCGATGGGTGCGTACCAGGCGCTTGTAGCGGCGGGCAAGGACAAGCAGGTCAAGGTGTTCGGATTCGACGGTGCTGAAGATGTGATCAGGCTCATTGCAGAAAAAAAGATCGAAGCAACTGGCATGCAGTTCCCGAAAACGATGGCGCGCATGGCCGCCGAGTTCGCAGACGAATACTTCAAAGGCCGGCGCGATTTCCCGCAAAAGGTGCCAGTGCAGGTGGAGCTTGTCACCCAGGACAATGTGCACCTGTACACAGGCTACGGACGCAAGGAGTAACACTGTGGAACCGCTGCTGGACCGAGTGTACGTGCTCTACGAGGGCAGAGCCGCGTGCAATTTGGTGCGTTGCGCAGCGTCGCATCGCGGGCGCGTCGCGCCCCGGTCCAGCCCGCTCTGCGCAAAGTTCGCCTGCGCCGTTGAGCGTGCCGCGCTCGCCTCGGCGTACAGGTATTAGGCTGTCTGGATGATCATGCGTCGGCTCTTTCACATACTGATTGTGCTCGCTGTCGCTGTAGCATTTTTCTGGCTGCTGCCGCCGTTCCGCGTAGTCCGGACCAACCGCGGCACTGAGCACAGGCCGCCCGGCACATTCAATGCGGCCGAGTTCGTCGAGCGGTTCTGGACGAATCAACTTTTGCCGGCGGTGCCGCGCGCCGTGGCCGCGGATGAGCTTGTGGCGTTGTTGCGCACCGACCCGGCTGCGGCGCGGCAGAAGTTCGGGCGCAGCCTCGGCCTGAGCCAGACCTGCAACTTCTTTTTGCGCGGCACCGGCACAGTTGTCAGTGCCTCGGACACGGAAGTCCTGCTCACCGTGACGCCATCGGCAACGGCGCCCGAGGTCGCGCTCCAGGCAGGCTTGATCTTCGGCAACGCAGTCAGAGACGGCACAGGGCTGATTGATGTGAATGATTACCCGAACTCGCAGGACTTCAACGCCATCTCGGCCGAGCTGAACCGCTTGATCGAGCAACGTGTCGTGCCGCAGTTGCGCGCGGGGGCCAAGCCGGGCGCGCGCATCAGGTTCGCCGGCTGCGCCGAGCTTGGCAGCGACGCCGTGAACCTGTTCCCACTCCGTGTCGTGCCAGTGTTTGTGGAGATCGAATGACGGCGCGCACAAGCCAGGGCGAAGTCATCCTCGAGGCGCGGAACATATCGAAATCGTTCCCGGGCGTGCGCGCGCTCGACCGCGTTGATCTGCAGGTGCGCGCGGGCAGGTTGATGGCTGTGGTCGGCGAAAACGGCGCGGGCAAATCTACGCTCATGAACATTCTTGCCGGCGTGTTACAGCCTGACGAAGGCGAGATTTACCTCGACGCCCGGCGCGTCGAGTTCGCGAACCCGCGCGAGGCGCAGCTTGCAGGCATCGCGATCATTTTCCAGGAGCTGAATCTGGTGCCCACGCTTAGTGTGGCGGAGAACATTTTCCTCGGGCGCGAGCCGGTCAGGCGCACAGGATTGATTGATTATGACCGCATGCACGCACAAGCCGGTGCGCTGCTGGCCGAGCTTGAGCTGCGAATTGACCCACACACTCAGGTATCGAATCTGCGCGTGGGCCAGCAACAGGTGGTCGAGATTGCCAAAGCGCTGTCGTTTAATGCGCGCATCATAATCATGGACGAGCCGACCTCGGCGCTGAGCGAGCTTGAGGTGCAGCATTTGTTCAGTCTTATTAACAGGCTCAAGCGGCAGGGGGTGGCAATCATCTACATCACACACAAGCTGGACGAGCTGCCGCACATTGCCGATGACCTGACCGTGTTGCGCGACGGCAGACGCATCGGGTCAGGCCCACTGCGCGAGTTCTCGACCGACCAAATCGTGCGAATGATGGTCGGGCGCGAGCCGACCGAGCTATACAAGCGCACGCGCGCTGAGTTTGGCGACGTTGTGCTGCGCGCAGAGCACATTTCCTTGCCGAATCCTGACCTACCCGGCACGCGGCTCGTTGACAACGTGAGCTTTGAGGTTCGCGCCGGTGAAGTCTTGGGCATATTCGGTCTGATGGGGGCGGGCAGGACCGAGCTGCTGGAGACGTTGTTCGGGTTGCACGCCGGCCGCGCAAGCGGCAGCGTTCATATCAAAGGCAGGCGGATTCGGCTTGATTCGCCCTCGGACGCAATCGCTGCGGGCATTGCACTTGCGCCCGAGGACAGGAAACTTGCCGGGCTTGTGCTCGGCATGAGCGTGTGCGAAAACACGACGCTGCCGAGCCTGGAGCGGCTCACACGGTTCGGATTGATTAACCACTCGGCTGCGCGCGCTCTGACGGAACAGTTCGTGTCCCGGCTCCAGATCAAGACGCCCACGATAGACCAGCCCGTGCTCAACCTGAGCGGGGGCACGCAGCAGAAAGTGGTGCTCGCCAAATGGCTGGCTACGAACCCGGCAGTACTGCTGCTGGACGAGCCAACGCGCGGCATTGACATCAACGCGAAGCGCGAGATTTACGCGCTAATAGACGAGCTTGCGCGCGCCGGCCTCGGTGTGGTGATTGCATCGTCCGAGCTGCCTGAACTCATGGCAGTAGCGGACCGGATAATGGTCATGTGCGAGGGCCGCAAAACCGCCGAATTCGCAAGGGCCGAGGCGACGGAAGAAAAGATCATGCATGCCGCGTTGCCGAGGTCGGACACGGCGAAAACAAATAATGCGGGGGCATGAACGGAAACCATTTCATGAGCATGCTCGCGGCTGGGACAGCGCCGTGCAAGCGCTGGCGTTGGGGCTTTGTCCTGACCGCAACAGGCGGTGGAACAATCAGAACTGGCCGCGTCATGCGCGGTAGGCCGACGGGAAGGGTTTCCGGACCTAACTCGGCTGCGCCCAAACCGCACGCTTCGGTGCGTGCTGTTGCATTATGTTGACGCAATCCATGATGAAATCGCCACAACTTGCTCGGTTCCAATCGTTGATTGCTCTGGCGCTGATGATCATCGCGCTCAGCGTGCTCTCGGACAAGTTCCTCACCGTCGGCAACGCGCGGAACATCCTGCTGCAGATATCGGTCAACCTGTGCCTGTCGGTCGGCATGACCCTCGTGATTTTGACCGGCGGCATAGACCTGTCTGTGGGGGCAATCCTTGCGCTTGCCGGCGCGGTGGCTGCCGGCCTGCTCAAGAACGGCATCGGGCTGCCCATGCTCGGTGTGCATCTGGAGTTTACAACCACGGGTGCGGTGCTGGCCGGGCTCCTGGTCGGGCTTGTGCTGGGGTGGTTCAACGGGTTCACCATTACGCGGCTCGGCCTGCCGCCATTTGTTGCCACGCTCGCAATGATGAGCATCGGCCGCGGCCTGACCATGCTCTGGACGGGCGGGTTCCCAATCACGGCTTTGGGGCCCAGCTTCGGGTTCATCGGCACGGGTTATCTGCTCGGCCTGCCCATGCCGGTTTGGATCTGCGCCGCGCTTGTCGCATTGTTTCACGTAGTGGCGCGGCATACGCGGTTCGGCAGGTACGTTTATGCTGTGGGCGGCAATGAACGCGCCGCACTTCTGACGGGACTGCGCGTGGACAGGATCAAGCTCGGTGTTTACACAATTTGCGGCGTGTTGGCAGGCGTAGCGGGGTTGATTGTCACCGCGCGGCTCGATGCAGCGGACCCGAAGGCTGGCATGGGCTACGAGCTGGACTCGATTGCGGCCGTTGTGATTGGTGGCACGTCGCTGTCGGGCGGGCGCGGCTCGATCCCCGGCACCGTGCTCGGGTGCCTGATCATTGGCGTGCTCAACAACGGCCTGTTCCTGCTCGATGTATCGCCCTTCTGGCAACAGGTCATTAAAGGCATCGTTATCCTTGCCGCAGTTGCCGTTGACAGGCTCGGCACAAAACGAGCGTGAAGGTTTTTTCAATCAGCGCGCTTTGGGGCCCGCCAGTGTACACGATGTTTGCATAGCGTGCCGGGTATCCCGAGAGCGTGGAAGCAAATTACACTTCGTGCTTGGGACGGCCTTGTTGACATCGGATTAAATTCAATCTCCGTCTGCCTGTGGAATTGCTCATTCCTGTGGGCGGTGTGTGCATTCCGTGCAAATGGGCCCACCACTCTGTCAGCGTCCCGCACCTCGGGTGACAGCAACGAAGCTCGGGCATGCAGTACAAAAGACCGGGCGTTGCAAGCCCGTTTCATTGGCACAGTGGTACAGCCAGGAGAACGTCCTACGCGGCGAAGCGTCTGGAGTGCGGCAGCTTGCTGCCGCTTTTTTGCTCCGGTACACCGCGCATACTCCACGCGGCGCTTTTATTGGCCGGTCCGCACGTGAACAAACAAGGCCTGCGCAAGGGGGCCGGCTCTGCGTTCTGAACCCCGCTCAAGAGCATGGTTGTGCAGCGTCAGAGCGCCGGCGAGCCGGCGCACTCCAAAACGCTTCGCGTATGGAAAGCGCCACCGGCAGTCGCGTCAGCGTCTGGAATGCGGCAGCTTGCTGCCGCTTTTCCCTACGCACGCAGGCACTGCAGATTCCCCTGTCGCTTTCCCCCGTCCGTTCCAGTGGTGGGTCCGACCAGGTCCTCCATTTCCACCCAAGCCACGGGACTGATCCGCAAAGCATCACAGCGCCGGCTAGCGCCGGCGCACTCCAAAACGCTTCGCGTATGGAAAGCGCCACCGGCAGTCGCGTCAGCGTCTGGAGCA
>JANWZY010000083.1 GCA_025061935.1 Verrucomicrobiia bacterium | reverse complement strand
TATCTTCTGCTGGATGACCCTGCTTGCCACGCTCGGACTAACTGCGGCGAGCTTCCTTTCGTTCCCTGTCGCAGCATTTTTCTCGATGGCCGTACTGATTGTGGCCTTTTCGACAGGAACCATGAGCAGTGTGGTGACCGAAGGCACGGTCGGCCTGATTGACGCAGCCGAAAGCGGGGGCGGGCCAAACATCCTAGACGCCGTGCTAGTTCCGTTGTTTGCCGCACTGCTCAAGATTGTCAACCTCGCTAGGGCGTTCTCACCAATTGACCTGTTAAGCACCGGCCGGAGCATACCCTGGACCGAACTGTTGCGCGCAATCGGTCAAATTGTGATTTTGCTCGGGGGCGTACTGGCCGCAGTCGGCATCTTCAGTTTCAGTCGGCGCGAGCTTGCATCCGGTCAGGCTACCCAGTAGCAGGCCAGCTTTTTGCCGGGACCCCACACCAAAGCAGAACTCGAGCGGCTTGCAACCACCCGGGCGCAACAGGAGCTGTTCACGCCAGGCCTACTCAAGAAGGACCATTGCCGCAACCTGAACTTGAACCCGCAGCTAGCCGGACTAGTTCAGTGCATAACTCATTTGGCAAGCGGTCACGATTCGCCAGCGTAACCTCAATAAGCTTCACATCTTGGCGCCTTTTCAAGCCGTCAACAAACGGGTGCGGATGAATCATTACTGTAGCTAGAACAGGCTTCGAGCAATTAAGCGCACGCAACACGGCAGCGCGGAACCTCTCGCTGAACAGCTCCATCTTCCCGATTTCGTCCAGGAAAATTACATCGGCCGCCACCACCGCCTGCTCAAGTGCAGTCACGCCCACACGCTCGAATTCGGCGACATCCACGTGGTACTTGCCCACACGCGGCCCCGAGTCGCGCGCCACATGCGCAAGTGTACCAACAGCTCCGCCAAATGTTTCAATCTGAAATCCCACGCGCCGGGCCCCGACGCGTACCTCGCGCGTGACAAATCCGCCACGCCGGTAATCACGCATCAACTCGGCGACTTTAAGCAAAGCGGTCGTTTTGCCTATGCCCGGCCGACCGATAAGCAGCAAGTTTTTTGGCCGCGTCACCGTTCCGCTGAGTACCGGAGTCTATAGGCCCCGTCAAGGAATTGGCGGGAGAGGCACCGCACAGTGTCCGGTACAAACCCGATTGCTCAAAACCGTATGTATTACTTTTCGTCTGCGGAGCACTGGTCCGATCACCAACCTTGATCAATGGCCGGGCGCAAGCACCTACGCGGGCACGCTCCAATCCGTATCCGAGCCACAGACAGTACTCGTGTTGGCACTTGAACGGATGCAAGTTATTGACTGGCGAACCGAGCGGCTCCGTGTCACTATTTCGCGTAGCCGGCTGAGGCGGCATGGCCGGCAGCCGATTCGCCTGAACCGGTGATGGGCGCACGAGTAAAAAAAATTGTGCTAATTCTGCTTGCCGCCGCGTTACTTGTATGCGCGGCGCAGGTCCAGCATTCGCTTAACCGCGACCGCGACCTGCTCGGACTGACGCACGCGCCCCCGCTCGAAAATGCGCCGCCTGTGCTAGCTTTTACCACAGTCGCATTGGGCGGCTTCCGCGGCCTGATCTCGAACGCGCTATGGATGCGCGCAATGGAACTGCAGGACCAAGACAAGTTCTTCGAGATGGTGCAGTTGGCCGACTGGATCACCAAGCTCGAGCCGCGGTTCCCGCACGTGTGGGTAGTCCAGGCGTGGAACATGGCGTACAACATTTCGGTCAAGTTCAAAGATTTTGAGGACCGCTGGCGCTGGGTCCAGCGCGGTACCGAACTGCTGCGCGATCACGGGCTGCGGTACAACCCGAACGATGTACTGATCCACCGCGAGCTGGCGTGGTTCTTCCAGCACAAGATGGGGGATAACTTGGACGATGCGCACATGCATTACAAGCGCGAGTGGGCGCGGCTGATGGCCGAAGCGCTGGGCACTAACAAGGTTGACCTGAGCGAATTGGTCGACCCAAAAACCGATGAGGCGAAACGCCGCGCGGCGCTGCTGCGCGAAAAGTTCAAAATGGACCCCGAGTTCATGAAGCAACTGGACGAGCGCTACGGCCCACTGGAATGGCGATTGCCCGAGGCATCGGCGATCTACTGGGCTGCAGTCGGACTTGAAAAGGCGAAACTTAACCCCGGCCGGGTGAACAAAGACGATCTCGTCATGCTTCGGCGCGTGATCTACCAATCTATGCAGATGAGCTTCAGACGGGGGAAGCTTATTTTCAATCCATTCGCTGGCACGGTCGAGCTGGGACCGAATTTAGACATCATTCCCAAGGTGAACGCCGCTTACGAAGAGCAGGCAGCCGAGGACGAAAAGAACCGGGACGTCATCAAACGCGCGCACAGGAATTTCCTCCGGGACGCAGTGTACTTTCTGTATGCGCATGCGCGGTTGAAAGAGGCCGAGCAATGGTTCAATTACCTGGCAACAAATTATCCGAACGATAATCTCATCACAGGCAATACCAACTCGAAACCGGGCCAGATCACACTCGATGAATACGCTCTTGCACGACTGCAGGAAGACATCGGCGAAACCTCGCGCGACCGCGTGAAAGCGATCCTTGAAGGACTCGCTTACAACTATTTCAGGGAGCTTGTCCTGGGCGAGTACGAGCGGGCAGAAGGGTTCAGGCTGTTCGCAAGGAAAGTGTATCAGCGGTATGCTCGCGAGACAGCCGACAGCGGCGAACGCATACGGATTCCACCACCTGAAGAGATCGAGAAAGAAGTATTGAAGCAGTTGCTCGATCCAGAACACGGATGGATACCTGAGGCGCGACAACGCCTGCGCACCGAACTAGGGTTGCCCGCCGAACCCGAACGCTCCCGGACAAACCAGGCACAGGGGGCCTTGACTCCATCGTAAATAGCTTGGCAGCCAAAAATAATCCCAAGAAACGTGAGCTGTCTCGGGGACGGACCTTGTGAGGGTAGGCGAATAGACAGGCCCACGCCGCGTCCTGCAAGGCCACATGGCCCGACAGCCATTGACGCGAAGCTACTACGTTTCTTATTGTGCCGTGACGTACGATGCAGCGATTAAAAAAGCAATCAAGCCGTCTCGATCCCATGGACACTGGACCGAAACCTGCGAGCATCTGCAGACGCGAATTCATGCGGCGCGGTTCTCTAAGTTTGGCGAGTCTGGCTATTGGAGTCGGATTAGCCGGTGCGGCGGGTGAATCGAAAAGAAAATTCCGGGTCGGCGTCCAGCTTTACTCGGTACGCGATCAGTGCAAAGCCAACCTTGCTGGCACGCTGGCCGCAGTAGCTGCGATCGGGTACGAAGGCGTCGAGTTCGCTGGGTACCACGGCCATACTGCAGAACAGATTCGTAAGCTTCTTGATGAAAACGGGTTGGTCGCGTGCGGGTCGCATGTGGCACTTGAATCGTTGCTCGAGGACAAGCTCGATGAAACGGTCGCTTTCAACCGCGCGATCGGGAACAAGTTTTTGATTGTGCCGTGGCTCCAGCTAAAATCGAAACAGGAATGGCTCGATAAAGCGCGGATTTTCAACGAGCTTGCCGACAAGCTCGCCAAACACGGCATGTTCATAGGCTACCACGCGCATGCGCACGACTTCGAGAAGTTCGACGGCGTAGCAGCGTGGGACCTGTTCTTCGGCCATACCAGGCCGCAGGTGATTATGCAGCTCGACACTGGCAATTGCATCGCCGGTGGGGCCGATCCGGTCGCCGTGCTCAGGAAATACCCGGGCCGCGCGCGCACAATCCATCTCAAAGCGCACGCACCAGACCCAGAAGCTGTGATCGGGGAGGACAAGACCGACTGGACGGGCGTGTTTGAAACGTGTGAATCCAGCGGCGGCACCGAATGGTACATCGTCGAGCACGAGACCAGCAAATCGCCGCTGGATGCAATCAAACGAAGCTTTGACGCGCTCAGGAAACTCGGCAAGGTTTAACTCGAAAAAACGGGCATGCCCCCAACCGGCCCTTCCACATGGCAAAAGATCGCCCTGTACCGTCGGTCAACCCAAACACTCAAGACTGCGCAAATGCAGTTGCGCGAAAGCCGACGCGCGAGATGACCTCAACCGACCTACGCGTATCCATTGTGACCTTAGGGTGCCCGAAGAACCTAGTTGACACCGAGGTCATCGCTGGAAATTTGCTTGCCGAGGGCGTGCAAATTACCAACGCGCCTGCAGATGCCGACGCGGTGATCATCAACACGTGCGCGTTCATTGACGCAGCGAAAGAGGAAAACATTGATGTCGTTCTGGAGCTTGCTGCCGCTCGTGACAGAATACGGCCAACACAAGCGATCGTCGTGGCAGGATGCTTGCCACAGCGGTTCGCGGAAACTCTAATGCATGAGCTGCCCGAGGTGGACGCTTTCATGGGCATAGACCAAATCCCGAAGATCGGGGCGATCGTGCGAACAGCAATCGCGCGGCGCCGGCTGAAGGTCCGCGAAGCGAAATCCAAGATCCGGCGCAAATCCAAAACGAAGAACCCAGACCCCGATTGCCGAGTAGAGCAGGGGATGCACGTCGCGCCGCTGTTCGAGGTATCGCAACAACCGCACTTCCTGCTCGACCACACAACTGCGCGGTTGCGGCTGACGCCGCGTCATTATGCATATGTGAAAATCGCCGACGGCTGCGACAATCGTTGCAGCTATTGTACCATCCCCCTCATCCGTGGGTCGTACCGGAGCCGCACCGTCGAGGACATCGTTGCCGAAGCCGAGGCGCTGCTGGCCGACGGTGCCAAGGAACTCAACCTGATCTCACAAGACACCACGTTGTACGGACATGACCTCCGCAGAGCGCCTCGGCGGGCTGGCGCGTCCCAAGCAGAACACGGTTCGCCAAACGTTTGCACACTGCTGCGCGCGCTCGATTCGTTGCCGGGCGAGTTTTGGATCAGACTGCTCTACACGCACCCGGCGCACTGGACAGACGAGCTGATCCACACGTTTGCGGAATGCAAGAAAGTGGTCAGGTACGTTGACCTGCCGCTCCAACACATAAACGACTCGCTGCTCGAGCAGATGCACCGGCGCATCGGGCGCGAGCAAATCGTGGACCTAATCGGGCGGATTCGGCGCGGCATACCCGGCGTGGTAATTCGCACCAGCTTCATTGTCGGATTCCCGGGGGAAACGCGGGAACAGTTCGAGGAACTACTCGGGTTCGTCCGCGCAATGCGGTTCGAACGGCTCGGCGTCTTCACGTACTCGCGCGAAGATGGCACACGCGCAGCCAGCTTGCCCGGACACGTCCCGGCAACAGTAAAACGCGCGCGCGCAGACAAACTGATGCGCGCGCAACGCGAGATCGCGCGCCAAGTGGCTGAAACATACGTTGGCAGGGTGATCAAAGTGCTTGTCGAGGGCCGGGCCGGCACCCAAAAACTGCCATTTGCCCGAGCCGGTGCGTGGGAGCACGGCCCACTCCGCCTTACCGGTGGGGCCAAGATCGTAAATAGGAAATCCGAAATTGGAAATGTCTTCCTGGCCAGGAGCGAAGCGGATGCGCCCGAAATTGACGGCGTCGTGCTCGTGCGCGCAGGCAAAACCGGCCTGCAACCCGGCCGATTCGCATGGGTGAAAATCGTGGGTCATACCGACTACGATTTGCTTGCCGAACCGTTGTGAGCGGGGCAGTATTTCAACATGCTAGCCAACCAGCCAGCGCAACCTTCGGCACCATCCAATAAGCCGTTCCGGATAGGGCTTGGGCAACTGCTCGGTATGGGGCTTCTGTTCGAGCTGATCCTGGTACTGCTATTTTTTGTGACGTCGTACTCGGGGTGGTTGTTCGGGTTGGCGAATTACGTGCACATGGCGCATCGGGCCCTGCTAATTGCGATCATGATTTTCCCGCTTGGCGAAGGGTTGGTGGGCTTAGTCATATGGCTGTTCCTTGTCGGGTTTGCATGGCTCATGCTTCTGGGCGCCGTATTTGCGCTCGCGCTGTATGCGGTCGAGCAACCGGTGAAATGGCTCGTAGCGCGCTGCGGCGTCACAGCACGGACCAAAACAGTATTGGCGCGCGGGGTTTTGGGACTGGGCGCCGTGGCTATTGTCGGCTCAATCGTGTACTGGGCGGTCAACGCACGCGCAACCTCGTTCACACCCTCGGCGGATGTGGAAGCAGCAGTGAGTGCCAATACGGCTTTTGCAGTTGACCTCTACCATACGCTCGAGAGCAAATCAGGCAACTTGTTTTTCTCGCCGTTCAGCATTTCCTGTGGAATCGCGATGGCTTATGCGGGCGCACGGGGCGAAACTGCGACTGAAATGGCGAAAGCGCTTCACTTCGACCTGCCCCACGAGAAACTCCATCCCGCATTCGGTGCGTTGGTCAGGCGAATGAACAAGCTCCAACGTTGGGGGCGCGTGCAACTGGCCACGGCGAACTCGTTGTGGTGCCAAAAAGGCCACGGCTTCACGAATACCTTTTTGGAGTTGGTGCGAGAGTTCTATGGCGCTGAAGCGCGGCATGTGGATTTCATCCAAGCACCGGATGCCGCCGCCAACGAGGTCAACCATTGGGTCGCGCGCAAAACAAAGCGAAAAATCACCGGAGCGGTCAGACCGGGCACCTTCACACCACTCACCCGCATGGTTCTTTGCAACGCAATTTACTTCAAAGGCAAGTGGCTGCACCAATTCAAAGAGCGCGACACAAAGCCCGCACCGTTTTATGTCAGCCCCGACAAAACCGTGACGGTACCAATGATGTACCAAGACTCAGACTTCAAAACAGCTTTTAGCGAGGACGGCCTAGTGCATATGCTGGAAATGCCGTACGCGGGGGAACACCTCTCCATGGTGGTGCTTCTCCCGTCCACTGAGAACGCGGATGACGACGCTGAAAAGCCAAGCCTGACAAATCTTGAACGGATGCTGACTCCAGAAAACCTCAAGGCATGGCTTTCCAAACTCGATGAAGCCGCGCCACGCAAAACGTCAGTTTACTTTCCGCGGTTCACGATGACCCATGCATTCAACCTTAGAGGACCGCTTCAAGAACTCGGCGTGACATCAGCGTTTGGCCCCGGGGCAGATTTCTCCGGCATAGACGGAACAACCAGCCTGTTCGTATCCGATATGCTGCACAACGCGTTCGTCGAGGTGAACGAGGCCGGGACAGAAGCTGGCGCCGCAATCCAAATTTTTGTAACTGCGGGTCAGGCCCGTAGGTTCAAAGCGGATCGTCCCTTCATTTTCCTTATCCGCGACAATGCGAGTGGGTCGATCCTGTTTATGGGCAGGGTCGTGGACCCGACCGAGAACTGATTCGCGCCACATGCCCGTGGCACTGCGCCTCGCTGCGCACGCCCAAGCTGCGGGTCGTTTGGAGCTTTGATTTCTTTGCGCTTTTCCTGTAAAACCAGCGGTGTGAACCTGCCAAACAAACTGACTGTGTCGCGCTTGGCGCTGACGGTGCTGTTCGTGGTCGCTATTTTCTGGCAGGTACCGTTCAACGACACAGTCGCGCTGCTCCTGTTCATTACAGCGAGCCTGACGGATGTTTTCGACGGGCTGATAGCGCGCCGGCGGAACCTCACAACCAACTTCGGCATATTAATGGACCCGCTGGCGGACAAGGTCCTGATCTGTTCCGCATTCGTCGCGCTTGTTGAACGCCACATGTACGCCGCGGCGGCCGGCACGTTGCCAGTGGCATTCCACATCGGCCAGCGCGCAATTTATCCAAAAGTAGCTGCATGGATGGTCGTCGTGATCGTAGCGCGCGAGCTGGTCATAACCGGCCTACGGCTCCTCGCCGCGTCCAAAAACGTTGTGCTGGCCGCCGAGCGGTATGGCAAACACAAGACGTTCTCGCAAACTGTGGCCGTCATCGCACTTCTTACATTGGAAGCCGCCAAGGAGTGGGGGAGTGACATTCTAACCGTGCTGACGCCATGGGGACCGGCAATCGCCCTTATCGCGCTCTGGGGCGCTGTCACACTGACAGCTTTTTCGGGCGCGGTATATCTTTGGCGGAACCGTCACATTTACCTGGCTGAAACCTGATTCGCTCGCAACCGCGCCTCACTGCCTGCGCGGCAACGTTGGGAACGGCAAAATATCTGCCGGGGCCGCCGGGGGTGAATAAACCCCGGGCTTAATGTCCAGAGGCTTGTTACGAGCGCTCAAATGCCGCCAAATGAGAAGCCCCGCAAGCGCGCTTACCAAAATGAGCAATGCAACTGCCAACGCAGCGCGCCTCCCCAACCTCAGCCTGCCCAACAACAGGACAGCGTTCGTAAGCAAAGTGCTACGGCGTACAGGGTGCGGCTCCGGCTCGTGAAATTTCGGGCACTGCTTCAGCTCGGCGTCCAATGCGGCCATGATTTGCGGCACGTCCAGCTTGAGCAGGCCCGCGTATGTCCTGACGAACCCACGCACATACACAGGCGCAGGAAACACTTCGTAGCGGCCTTCCTCCAGCGCACGAATATGGTCCGTTCTGATCTTGGTCAACTCGGCCACCTGCTGGATACTCAGGCGCCGCGCCAAGCGCGCTTGCTGGAGTTGTTCAGGCACACCAGGCATGCACAAGTTGTTTAACCAAACGTTAACAAGCTTGCAATCCAGAATCCGCAAAATGGACAATCAGGCATACATGCTCGAGCGGCTTGCGCACCCGTCACGCATCAGAACAGCGCGTTTTTGCAGGGGCTTTCACCGCAGGCAGACTCCGTGCGCACGCCGCTGCGGCGCGTTGGCAGACTTTTTGCTTCCCGGAATTAATGGAGGTGCGACATGAAGTTTACGATTGAAGTCGGGCGCACAGAAAAGCATCTGATCGAATTTAGCTTTAATCAGTTGCTTGGGGAAACCATTATCAAGGTAAATCACCGCGAGGTGAAACGCACCCGGCGCCTGTTCAACGAGCCGGTGACCGAAACCCACGTAATCCATATAGACGATAAAGACCAGGTCACCATCCGAATCGAGAAAGAGCGCAAACCGCTTTTCGGCGAAAAATTCCGGGTTTACCTCAACGACAGGCTTTATCAGTGCTACGAAGGAATGTGACCGGTGCACGCGCGCACACCTCACGATGCGTGGCCCGCAACTGCAAACCAAAAGCCAATCCGACACAAACCTACAGCAGCCTGATATTACGCCGGCGACATAGCGCGACCATGCGGTCCGGCCACAGGCTTGCCTGAACCTCGCCTATGTGTGCCTTGCGCAAAAAATACATACAAAGCCGGGATTGGCCCAGCCCGCCCCCGATGGACAGCGGCATCTCGCCCCTGAGCAGCTTCCTGTGCCAGTAAAGATTCTTGCGTTCTTCGCAGCCGCGAATCTTGAGCTGCCGCAACAGCGCTTCTTTGTCCACGCGGATACCCATCGAGGAAAGCTCGAACGCGCATTTCAGCACCGGATGCCATACAAACAGGTCGCCGTTCAGGCCGTGGTACCCGTCAGGTGTCGGCGTTGACCAATCGTCGTAGTCCGGCGCACGCCCGTCGTGAATAGTGCCGTCCCCAAGGCTACCCCCGATACCGATGATAAACGCGGCCCGGCACCGGCGGAGCAGCTCGTGCTCGCGCTGGCGCGGGGTAAGCTTCGGATATTGCCGACGAAGTTCTTCGGCGTGCACAAAAGTGATCTCCTCGGGCAATTCAGGCTCGATCATCGGGTACCGTTCGTACACGAACTGCTCGGTACGCTTAATCACACTGTAAATCTTGCGCACGATCTTTTTAAGGAACTCGACGTTCCGCTCCTCGGGCGTGATCACGCGCTCCCAGTCCCATTGATCAACGTAAAGCGAATGCGTGTTGTCGAGTACCTCATCAGGCCGGATAGCGTTCATATCGGTATAAATGCCATAGCCGGGCTTGATCCCCAGCTCGGCCAGTTGCAGACGTTTCCACTTCGCAAGCGACTGGACAATCTCAGCGCGCACGCCAGGCATGTGTTTTACACTAAACACGACAGGCCGCTCGACTCCGTTCAGATCGTCATTAATGCCCGTGCCAGCCTTGACAAACAGAGGCGCCGTCACACGGCTCAGGTTCAACTCGGTCGCAAGATTCAGCTCGAAAAAGTCTTTCAGCGCCTTGATGGCGCGTTCGGTCTCGGTTACGCCGAGCAACGGTTTGTAGCCCCTCGGCAGGATCAATTTCTGACTCATGCGCATGCCTTTGCTTAGCCCTAAATGATAGCTGCTGATACACGGGTTAGCCACCCTTTTCGTGGGGCCGTCAACTGTGCCCGAGCCAGCGGCCAATTAAATGAGCGCACTTGGCGCAGTCTCGACAGTGCGTGCAACGGTCCCGCACGAAGCCCAAATTCTATCTCGAACCGGGCGTGCGCTTTCGGTGCAATATGCCCAGCTTAGGGGTCGAAGTGCGGCGCGCACAAAAAACTTCCGGCAATTGGTCGGAGTGGTTAACTTTCCGCCGCGATGAGCGAACAGGCATTAAAACCGATGCAGCGTCCGCCTGTGGACGAGGCGCTTATTCATGAAATCGTCCGCAGGATCGTCGAGGCATTTAATCCGCGCCGCATTATCCCATTCGGCAGCGGTGCACGCGGCGACAAGCGCAGCAAAAGCGATATTGACCTGTTCATCGAAACGGAAAGCGACTTGCATCCAGTGATACGGCGCACATATGTTCGCAAGCTTTTCTGGCCGCCGCCAAAACGCCGTGGACTGTTGTGTGTTTCCACGCCCAGCAGGCTGCAGAAAAGTATCTCAAAGCGTTCCTTGTAGCGAACAGAATGGACCCGGAAAGGACACACGCCTTGGATCGAATACTGAAGGAATGGCTCCGGTTTGACCCCTCACTAGCGAGTTTGCACACTGAATGGCAGCAGTTGACGGACTTTGACGTTGACGCTCGTCACCCCGAGATACCACTTGCTGACGAAGAACAAATCGGGCGACAGGCTGTTGCCACGGCAGAGCGCATTTGCACGATTGGCGACCTGACCCAATTTGTCTCCACAGCAGTGTACCACTATCAACTTTGTGAACCATGACAACCCCTTATCATATCGTTGTTTGCGCAGGCA
>JANWZY010000082.1 GCA_025061935.1 Verrucomicrobiia bacterium | reverse complement strand
TGTTGGTTACATTGAACGTGCCCACATAAAGGTCCTGGTTCGTCTCAGTGGGTGTTAATTGCCACGCTGCAGCGTTCCATTCATTGAACTCGCCCGCGACCGAGACGCTGTCCAAGCCCGGGCTAAAATTACCGTATGCGTCTTGCACGGCCAAGTTCACTTGGAAGGTCACTGGTGCTACGACCACGACCGCCGCGCTGGTGATGTTGTTAAAGAAGACGACTGGCAGGTTCGTGTCACCAAAAGGGAAGCTGTATTGGCGGTTCCGTGCGCCGCCTGGGCCGACGCCGTCGGCTTCCCAAACGGTTGCGCCGGTGCCGCTGCGGTAGATGATGAATTTGTAATTAACCAGTGCGCCGATGCTGTTCGTTTGCCTGTGCACGAACGTCCAGATATTCGGGTTCTGTGCAGAGCGTGCAAAAGGCCCGGTACCCATTGCGCTCCAGTTCCAGTCGCCGGCCACGTACACGAGGTCTTGGTCAGGGTTAAAGTTCCCCAGGGCGATTTGGGCAGACATGTCCACTTGGAACGTGATGTTAGCAGCTACGACCGCGCTTGTGGCGTCGTTAAAGTACACCACTGGCAGGTTTGTCCCGTCTGGGGGCACTTGGAACCACCGGTTGTCGCGACTTTCCCAACGCAGGTTAGGGCCGCTGGATGAACCGTATGGGTTGATGATGAATTTGTAGTTTGGCCAACTATAGGGTGCAAGGTCGAGTGTGAGCGTGTAAACATCCGGTTGGCTGCTGGGCGTCATCGTGTGAGTAGTGGCCCAATTGTTCCAGTTACCAGCCACGAGGACTGTGTCGCCGCGGCCGTCCGGGTCGAAATTCCCGGCTGCGCGCTGAACGGACATGTTCACGTTGAACGTGACCGGGACGGCGAAGCCCGTCAGGCACCATACGACTCCTGCGGCTGTCAAAAGTCCCAACTTCGTCTGTGCGATTCGGTGCTGTTTTTTCATAGCGCCTGGTTCAAGTTTTGACTAATCGGTTTGTACCCGCAGCGTAGGCCCACGTCCTCAATAAGAGCACACCTCCGGCCAGATTGTGCAGCCTCACAAATGTGTGGTTTTGCAGCGCCAATGCGCCGCACGCCGCGTCGGTCGTATCAGTAAAAGGCGGAGTCCACGCCCGAGTACTGCCACTGAATGATTTTGCGTGGTCGCGACTCGACGTGTCCGGCGGCGAACCCGGCATTGACAGAGACGACTTTGCCGCCGCTCGAATGCCCGGCAGCCATTCGTGCCGTGTTGGTTTGGACGCCTGGCGCGTAACAGTAATCGGTTATGATCGGTTGGATTCGGCCGGCCGGATCGTCCGGCTTGCGCGGCCAGCCGTTGGTCAGGCGGCTCAGCGTACCTGCTAACGCGGGTGAGGGGAACATGAACCGCTGGTCGCCTGCAATGGGCCGCGGCACCCACCACGCATGATACAGGACTGCGAACGCGCCGTAGCCCTGGTTCCGAATTTGAAGCCACCGGTTCAAGTCGTCCACGCTGTTGATCGGCCGGTTGTAAACCTTTTTAAACTGCTCATTTGCTTCATCGAACTCGTTGGGGCGCACCGGGCAAAACCACATGGGCATAGTCAGCCCGTAGTTGGCCAGGCACGGGACCATTTCCATTGACACGTCCCATGCGTTGCGCCCGCTGCTCGCCGGGACTGAAAAAGATGGGAAGTATCCGCGCGCGTCGTCACCTGCGTAGGAAGTGGCCACGATGAGCCACTGCCGGTAGGTGGACGTGCACTGGACAGTCTTAGCATTAAACTTGGCGCGGCTCAGTGCTGGCAGGAGCAATCCTGCTAGGATGGCAATGATCGCAATGACTACCAGCAACTCGATCAGCGTAAACGCATCCACGCGCAAGCGCGCGCGGCGCCGCGAGCGTGCGTAGCGTCGTGATCCGTTCCTAAACTCGCGCATTTTTGATAGAAAATTAGGCCCGGAACCGCCCGCGTGCCATCCTCACATTTGTAGGGATTTTGCGCGGTGTCCCGGCCTTGGACCAGCCTTGTTGGGTGCTCATGCGCCCGTGGCCGTGCGGAATTTCAGCGCGGCCTCAGTGCGCGAGCGCACGTGCAGCTTGTGATAGATATGGCGCAGGTGCCACCGGATCGTGCCGTCGCTTACGCCAAGTCGCGCAGCAATCTCTTTGTTCGCGAATCCGTGTGCGAGCAGCTCTAAGATTTCGCGTTCGCGCGGTGAAAGGTCTTCGACTTCGGCGGCTGCTTTGACTGGTTCTTGGAAGTATGAGATCACCTTGCGCGCGACCTCGCGCGACATTGGCGCGCCGCCGAGCCGCACCTCGCGGATTGCGGCGACAAGCTCGTCGGGCGTGCAACGTTTGAGTAGGTACCCGCACGCGCCGGCGCGGAGCGCGCGGAAAATGCGGTCGGTGTCCTCGTACACCGTCACAATGATGATTTGGGCCGTGGGCAAAAGTTGCTTCAGCTTGGCCGTGCATTCAATGCCGGAGGTGTCGGGCAATTGGATGTCCATTAGAACTATGTCCGGCGCGATGCGTGGGATCATCCGCAGGGCCTCGGCGGCTGTGGCGTACATGCCCACACATTGGCACTCCGGGTCGCGCTGCACGAATTCGGCGAGACTTTCCCGAATCACTTTGTTGTCCTCGACAATTGCCACGCGCGTCATATGTCTGTAGTTCCGATGGGCAAAGAGAACAGCACACGCGTGCCCTGCCCGGGCGCGCCTTGAATTTCGCACCTGCCGCCCAGCCGTTCGAGCCGCGCGCGCATGTTCGCGAGCCCGTCCCCGGCTGATGCGTTGGTCTGGGGACCGATGCCGCGACCGTTATCGGTCACGCTGATTTGTAGGGCCGAATTCACAAGTCCGAACCAGATTGTCGTCTCTGTCGCGGATGCGTGCTTGACCACGTTATTGAGCGCCTCGCGGAATGCCAGGAATAACTCATGTCTGGCGTGGGATGCGACCGGGCGGTCCGGCAATGACGGATCGTGTTCGACGCGGCACCGTACACCTGCGGCGCCGAGGAACCGGTCCGCGTACAACGAAAAGTAGCTCACGAGCGATGCCAAAGAATCGTGCTTCGGATTGGTGGCCCAGACAATTTCATCGAGCGCGGTCACAAGCTCGGTCGCCCGCGACCGAATCTGTTCCAAGTGGCCGAGTCGTCTCTCTGCTGGGGCGTCAGGCGCGCTGGCGCGCAGCGCAAGCATGCTTATCTCGGTTATACCGGAGCCAAGCTCGTCGTGTAGGTCTTGTGCGATTCGTGTCCGCTCGCGTTCGAGCCATTGCCTGTGTTCAGCGCGCTGGCGCTCCTGGATTTGGACTGAAAGCTCTGCGGTGCGTTGCTCGACTTTGCGATGCAAGAGCGTGATCCACAATGCGGCCATGCAAAGGCCTAAGCCGAGCACGCCTACAACGAACAGCAACCGTTCCAGTGTCCACCACGGCGGTCGCGCCAACACGGTGATGTCGGACGGCGCCGTCACCAACAACTCGAACGAAGACACCTGTGGCGCGGTGAACCGCGCACCGGTGCCGGCGACATAAACCCCTGTTAATTCGATTTTACTGCCGCGCACAAGGTTGCGTGGCGGGCTGGCGCCGGGCACGAGCCGGGCCACGAAGGTGCGCATCCCGCTCTGCAGTTCCAACACATGGCCATGTGCAGTGCTACTCAGCCCGACCAGCACCGCTTCGACCCGCACGCGCGTGGCATCGTTCCCGGGTGAAAGAAGCTCGTCGGTGCGCAATTTGCGCGCGGCGGGTAACGGTGCGCTGCCGATCCTGCGCGCCACGGCTTCGCGCAACGTGGGCGCGCACGCGGCGACCACGTCCGGGAACCCAACCACCTCCACCAGCTCGGCAGGGGCCAGCTCCACGTTTGTCCTGAGCACAAACCGTATTCCTTCGGCGCCCTGCATCATGAAGTAAAGCTCGCCGAGTTTGCCAACAATCTGGCCGTGCACTTTCACGCGCTGGAACGCGCCTGCCAATGGATCGAATTGCAACAATTCGGTCGGTCTCTTGCTGGGTGTGGCAAACAAGTCATCGGGCGGCGGTTCCTCGACGAAAACGTCGGCGTTATAAATCCGGATTTCGCCCGGCTTAACCTGATGCGTGACATAGTCCCACGACGCGAACAGGCAGCCGCGCATACGCACCAGCGCGTCTTGCAATGTTGGCAAGTCTGCCGTGGCGAAATTATTCGGACGCAATTCTGCTGTGATCGAGCCGTCGCGCGTGTGAAGTACCACGGTGTTCGACCACGCGCGTGTGATTATCCCGCGCAGTTGCACGTATTGCGCGTCCATGCTGCCGTGGAGCAATTGGTCCCACGTTGGCTCGCTGGGGTCGGGTAACCGGCCCAAGCCGCGGCTCGAAATATTGGTCGCGTTGACCACTGGCGCGAACAGGCCCGGGTCGGTCGAGCCTTCAATCTCGACGAACTCACCCACCTCCGGCAGGCCTGCCCCGGCGCTTGTCATATCAACCACGTATATGCCGCGCGTCGGGTCTTGAACTGTAAATGCCTGATGTTCTGGCAATACGCATGTGACCACGCCGCCGAGCCTGACTGGGTACCCTCGAGCGGCTTCGGCGCGTTTGAGTTTGTGTACTTCGACAGCCGACCGCAGGAGACGCAACTCGCGCGCACCTTCCGGTGGGGCCGGCGCGCCGACAGGCCCGGCTTCGAGGAGTTCGATGCTGTTCGTGCCTGCAATCATGAACTTGCCGGGTACACGGTGGCCTGTCGGTGTTACCGCGCTGCGGCACACGCCCGTGACGCGAATGTACCGGTTTAGCAGGTTCGTTGCGCGGTCGGGGGTCAACTCAGTTATTTCGGCGCGAGCTGCGCCGATATCGGAGGCAAGCTCGAGTTGGTGGCACGTTCGCGTGGCGCTCACGAGCACGACACGGCCTTCGGTCACAGCCCACAACAGTTCGGTAGGCGCGCTCATCGGTTGGCCGGGCAACACGCGCTGCGGTTCAGGCAGTTTGCCTGGCCCAAGCATATCAAGTTTGATCGTTGGCTTGCCCACGAACAGTTGGCTACCGTCGTCCGAGCGCAAGTAGAACGTGTACAGGCCCGGCTCAGGTGAAAGGAAATAACCTGAGAACCTGACTGCGATCCGATTCGTCCGGGGGATAACATTTAAATCGAAGTTTCCGCATACGCCGGTGGCGAATGGCACCTGGCCATCGAATTGGGGCAACGTTTCGCCGTAAGCGTCGAAACATTCGTATTTAAGTCCGTGTCGCGGAGCTGCATCTGGCGAGGTTTCGGGATGGGAAAGGAAGAGCAGGTTGCCAGGCACAGGTTGCCTTGGCATACGCGGTCCTTCGACCTCGACGGCCAGAGCGAGCCGGTCTTCGCGGTTGAACCACAGCACTTGGATCGGGTGCCACCCCGCATCGAGATACACCGAGCCTGTTTTCTCGACCTCGCCGTGCACGCCGTTGTTGTCCACGACCGGACCTTTCGGCATTAGCGCAGCGCGCCCGGCCCGCTTCGCTATAGTGCAGGCGCCGGCCAAACGGACGCGCGAACCGGGCGCCGGGGTCAGGCCCGACATTTCCAGTTCAACTTCGGTGAGGCCGGTCTGGTCCTGCAATATCATCCGTCCTTCGCCGGGATTGGCCCACAACACTGTACCCTCCAGTTTGACAGCGTAGATTTGGCGCGGGTTGGGCGCGAGTGCATTTAACTGGTCTGCGGTTGTGATTGTGGCCGTTGTGCTCGATGCCAGATTTGACAATTGCGCTGCGGTGTCTATTGCGACCGCCGCGCAAGCGGTGGCCGCTATTGCGGCCATGGCACCCGCACATACTCGGACAGCTTTGAACACGGAGTTGTGTTAGCCGAATCGGGTAGGTCTGCGCAACCGGTTTTTCGGCTGGGCTAAAACCATACATTTGTAGGGCTTCACAGGCTTGGGCGCGGGCGTACGATTTTAGCATGAAAAAGCTCCTGTGCGCGTTGCTGGCGGTGCCGTGCTTGCTCAGCGGGTCAGTCCTTTACAATGATCCGGGCGGGTTGGGCGATTTCACCGGCGGTGTCGGGTCGCTCGACATTAGCTCGGTAGTGGTTGACAGCGACGGTACCACCCTGTGGTTTACGATTTACCTCGGCGGCGATCCGGTGGCTCAAAATTGGTACAACTACTACGTCGGGATCGCCAAAGACGGTTTGCTGGGCGGTGGCAACCTGAACGGCCCGGGCGGCTGGGGTAAAAACATCCAGATGAGCGTCGGTGGCATGGATTACTTTATCGGGGCGTATCCGTATTGGAGTGGCGGGTTCAATCTGCTGAGCTGGACCGGATCGAGTTGGAGCTCAGTGTACTACAACACGGCCACGACGACAAGCTCGTCGGTTACTATTCCGGTGCCGTTGGCGGCGCTGGGCATGGGCATCGGCAGTGGATTCACGTTTGATGTTTGGACTTCGACCTCAGGCAGCGACACGGTGCTGGATGCATTGTCAGACAGCACATCGCGCTGGTGGAACAGCGATCCGTTCGATACGGGCGCAAACGGCTTGTATTTCCTCGTACCTGAGCCGGGTGCGCTGAGCATTGCGGGGGTCGCGCTCGCGCTGGTTGCTGCGGCGCAGTTGCGCCGGCGCGGGCTATAGCGCAGCAGCGCGCCAGTTCGAGTTCCGGGCCGGGAGGGCATATTTGCCCTCCCAGCCTTTTTCGCACTCGTGGCTCGCCGGCCGGCTGGGCCAGTGAAATGACGCGCGCGCGCGGCCAAATTTATAACTCCCACGCGGCCTGATCATTTTCGGGGAAAAACTTCCTTGCGGAAGCTTTCAATGCTCGGCCATTTTGGGCGGAAATTTCGCGACACACTAAACACACAACCGGAGTTCATTGGTATGCCTAACCCACCGAGTGGAACATGGGCGGCGCAGCGGATTGCACGCATCGCATCAACCGCATGGGTCGTCGTGGCTGCGCTTTTATCGGGGCTGATGCTTCGAGGCGAGGTTCGCGCGGCAGACGGGTCGAATCCGCGGCTTGTGCTTCCGTTCAACTCGGATTGGCGATTTGCCAAAGGTGCGCATGCGAATGCGGCTGCGCCCGAGTTCGACGACTCGCGCTGGCAACCTGTGCGGCTCCCACATGACTGGGCGATTGCAGGCCCTTACGACCCGCTTGGGAACCCGCACACGGGCAAACTGCCGTGGCAAGGCGAGGGCTGGTACCGGAAACGGTTTTTCGCGCCGGCGGCGTGGGCGGGCAAACGCGTGTACTTGGACTTCGACGGCGTCATGGCGATGCCGACGGTTTACGTGAACGGCCAGAAAGCGGGGGGCTGGGATTACGGGTACATGTCGTTTCGCGTGGATGGGACCGCGCATATCCGGTTCGGCCAGACGAATGTGGTCGCGGTGCACGTGGATACGCGGCCGCATGTGTCGCGCTGGTACCCGGGCGCGGGGATTTACCGCAAGGTCCGGCTCGTAGTGACCGAGCCGGTGCATATCGCGCATTGGGGCGTGTTCGTGACCACGCCAGAGGTGACCCCCAAGTTTGCATTGGCGCGTGTGCGAACGGAGGTCGAAAACCACGAGACGACTTCGAAAACAGTTAGGCTCGAGACGGTAATACTGGATCCGCGTGGTAAAAAGGTTGCGTCCGGCAACCAAACGCTGAGCATCAGCGCGGGCGGGCGTGCCAGGTTTGACCAAAGTTTCACTGTGCGTAATCCGAGACTTTGGGATATCGAGTCGCCGCAGTTGTATATCGCGCTGAGCTGCGTGTTTGTTGACGGCAAACTTGTGGACGCTGAAAAGACGAGTTTCGGCATACGCACGTTCAAATTTACTGCGGACGACGGATTCCACCTGAACGGGCGGCGCGTCCAGCTCAAGGGTGTCAATTTGCACCATGACCTGGGGCCGCTCGGCGCCGCGTTCAACCTGCGCGCGATGCAGCGCCAGCTCGAGATCATGAAAGACATGGGCGCGAACGCGCTGCGCACGAGCCACAATCCGCCCGCCCCGGAGGTGCTCGAGCTTTGCGACCGGATGGGCATACTGGTGTGGGACGAAGCATTCGATAAGTGGGACAAGACGGCCACCAAGCCCGATGACGTGCCGATCGCAGACTACTGCAAGAAGCAGCTATACAACTTCATCCGGCGCGACCGGAACCACCCCTGTGTGGTCATTTGGAGCATAGGCAACGAGATATTCGACCTCGAAGGCGGTAAGATTCCGAACGGCCCGGCGCTGGTCCGCGAGCTTGTCCAGTTCGTGAAATCGCTTGATGAGACGCGACCTGTGACAATGGCGCACTGCATACCGGAGTCGGCGAACACGCCGTTGGATGACGCGCTCGACGTGGTGGGTTGGAACTATGCGCGGCGGTATGCACTGTCGCGCAAGAATCGGCCGTGGTTGCCCATCGTGTATAGCGAGTCGGCCTCGGCTTACAGCACGCGCGGGTTCTACGAGCTGCCGCACCCGGCACAGAAAGACGATTACTCACTGGCGCTGCGCATTACTTCGTATGACCACAACTCGGCATATTACTCGGACATCCCGGACACTGAATTCGCGCTGATGGAACAGGACAGGTTCGTTGCGGGCGAATTCGTCTGGACAGGATTCGATTACATCGGCGAGCCTGTGCCGTTCGTGGCCGAGGGCTGGGCGAGCTTCAAGAAACGTAAACTTGCGCCCTCGGAGGAGTCACGGGTCAGCCTGTTCGGCATAGTTGACCTTGTGGGGATACCCAAGGACAGGTTCTACCTGTATCGCAGCTACTGGGCGCCGGACAAGAAGACGATCCATATTTTGCCGCATTGGAATTGGCCCGAGCGTATCGGCACCAACGTGCCTGTGTACGTTTACACCAGCGGCGACGCAGCCGAGCTGTTCGTGAACGGCAAGTCGTACGGCCGCAAATCGAAGGACCCAGGGTCGACAAACGTGCTCGACAGGTACAGACTTCGCTGGGAAGACGTGATTTACGAGCCGGGCGAAGTTTGCGCCGTGGCTTACAAATGCGGACGCAAGCTCGGCGAAGCTCGTATGCGGACAGCCGGGCCGCCAGTGCGGCTCAGGCTCAGCCCGGATCGGACGCAATTGATGGCCGACGGTGAAGACCTGTCGTTTATCCTTGTCGAGGCGGTGGACGGTCACGGCAACGTGTACCCGCTCGCGATGAACGAGGTCGCGTTCGAGGTCAGCGGCCCTGCTGAAATCGCGGGGGTGGGTAATGGTGATCACCATTTTCCTGCCGAGTTCGTCACGAATCGGGTAGCCCTGTTCTACGGGAAGGCGATGGCGATACTGCGAACCCTGGACGGTGCGCCCGGCGTGATTCGGTTCCGGGCGACAAGCCACGGTTTGGGTCCGGCCGAGGTCACGCTCCGGAGTGCGCAGCCGGGTCAGAGCCGGCGCTGAACGTGCCGGGGTCGTCCTCGGCCGCGAGCTTATCGTACCAGTTGAATTTCAGGATCAGGCTGGTAAGAACAAGCACGCCCAAAGCGATCCAGAGCGCCTGCCAGTTCCGGAACACCACATAAACGGGGATGGCCCATAACGGCACCTGCCATGCCATGCCAACGATGCAGTTGAACATGTCGCGCCCGAAGTTGGTGTTCCGCTTGAAACTCGGGTCTTCTTTTACGACCAACTCGTGTACAGGCCCCCACCAGCCCCATGGGCGGACCTGCCGATAAAAACGCTTCAGTACTTCCTTGTCTTCAGGCGCGGTGAGCAGGCTGCCGAGCACGGACCCGAGCGTCGAGATGGCCAAAATGATGCCGAAACTCGCGAAGGTGGGCAGCCCCGAGCTTGGGAAAAACTTGGGCACCACCAGCGCCGCAGCGATGCCCGTGAGCATGCCCCAGAAGTATCCGAACCCGTTCAGCCGCCACCAGTACCACTTGAGCACGTTTGCAGCAGTGTACCCGCCCCACAGGCCTTGGACGATCCATTGCGTCATTTGGTTAACCGACTCGGCCATAAGCCCGAAGCCGAACCCGAGACCCAAGGATAAGCACCTGCGCAATGTAGCCGACCACCACGTAGTGCGTGCCCGGTGCGTCCTTGCGTATGTAGCGCTTGTACAGGTCGTTGACGAGATACGCGCCGCCGGCGTTCAGCGTGGCCGAGAAGGTTGACATGAACGCGGCGAGCAGGCCGGCCATCAATAGCCCGAGCAGACCGGTAGGAATGAACTCTTTGATCACGAACGGGAGAATCATTTCGAAGTCTATGTTACCAGACTGGGCGCGGAACGTCGGACCGAGGAACTTCAGTCCTAGCAGCGTGATGCCCGCGACCAGTATCCACCGAGGCAACAGGCAAGCCGAAACGATGCCACTCATCATGCTCGCTTCGCGTGGCGTGCGCGCGGCCAGAATCCGTTGCATATCGTAGTTCGGCGCCGGCCCGGCAATACTCACAAGCAGGCCTTTGAACACCATCGCGATAAAGAAACAGCCGAAGAATCCGTACCCGTCCCGGGCTATGTTTTCGTTCAGTGCCGGGATCAGCCCGGACCAGTCGAGGTCGAGCTTCCATCCAAAACTGATGTTCCCCCAGCCGGCGGGCACCAGCGCAGGTATTTCGGCGGCTGAAACCTTGGCCATGGCGATCCCGGCGATGATCACAGCGCAAATGGCCATGATAAAAAACTGCGCCAGGTCGGTTATGACAACGCTGATCATTCCGCCTAGCAGCACGTAAATAGCTGTCAGGCCCATCACGATGGCAGCGTATGCGTTCGCGGACAGGTCCCACGGCAGGAATGTTTTCGAAAACTTGCCCATGCCCTGAAAATCGTACGCGATGAAAAACACCACGCTGACCAGCGCGAACACAACTATAATGAGCCGTGACAGCTCGCCGCCGTGGCCGGTGCCGAACCGCGTGGTGATCCATTCGGCGCCTGTGAGCACGCCCGAGCGCCGTATCCACCGGGCAAGATAGATCATCAGTATGATCTGATTGAATGTGGGCCAGAGCCATGGCAGCCATGTGCCTTTAAGCCCGTACACGAACAGGTTGTACACAAGCCACATCGTGCCCGTAATGTCCCACATAGCCGAGGCGTTCGATATGCCCAGTACCCACC
>JANWZY010000081.1 GCA_025061935.1 Verrucomicrobiia bacterium | reverse complement strand
GGTTCTCTTCCGGCTCCAAGCTGCAGGTGCTGTACACAAGCACGCCCCCGGACTTGACCAGCGGCGCGGCCCGTTCGAGCAACTCTAGTTGCACCCCCTGCAGCCTTATGATTTCCTCCGGCTTGATACGCCAGCGCAAATCCGGGCGCCGCCGCATCACACCCGTGTTTGTGCAAGGCGCGTCCACGAGCACGCGGTCGAATTCGGCCGCTGCCGACGTCTGAAGCTCCGACGCCAACTTGACCTCGACGCAGGTTACGCCGAGCCGTGCGCAATTTTCGCGGACAAGTCCAAGCCTCGACTCGCTCACGTCAGTGGCAACAATCCTGCCACTGTTTCGCATCAGTTGCGCGATGTACGTGGTCTTGCCGCCCGGCGCAGCGCAAAGATCTAGCACAGTCTCGCCGGGCCGGGGATCAAGCTCGCGCACGGCCAGCAGCGTGCTCGGGTCCTGAATGTAGAACCAACCGCGCTTGAAGCTTTGGAGCGTGGTCAGTTGCGGATACGACTTCAGCTCGAAAGCGAGATTTTCTTCGAGCCACTCGCGATAGATGAAGTCGTACTCGACGTCTTCCTCGCGCCACTGCGCCAGCAGCTTGCCCGGGTCAGTTTTCAACGTGTTTACGCGCGCACAGGTCACCGGAGGCGTGTTGTTCCATTCCATCAACTGCTTTGCAGTTTCATCGCCCCAACGCTGGGACCACCTTGACCAGAGCCACTCCGGGTGCGAATAGCCGAGCGGCGGATGCGCAGTTTTCAGCCCGTCCAGCAATTTCCGGGTCGCATCGCGCTCGCGCGCGTAGCTGCGCAGCACGGCATTGATGAACCCGGCGCGCTTGCCGAGACTGTTACTTTTGGCCAGCTCGACCGCCTCGTTAACGATCGCGTGCTCGGGAACGCGCTCGAGCCAAAACATCTGATACAGCCCGAGCTGCAAGATAAGTTGAGGCATCGGCTTCTGGCGTTTGCCTTTGGTCTTGCGGCTGATCAGCCAGTCGAGCGTCGCGCGCCATTGCACCACGCCGCAAACAAGCTGCCGGCACAACGCGCGGTCCGGCGCCGAAAGCCTCGTCTTCGCCAACTCGGCGTCCAGCAGCTCATCAACAAACTTCCTGCTTTTACGCCAATGGCAAAGCACCCGCAGCGCAATTTGTCTTGGTTTTCGGGGGCGCATCGGCTTGAATATTGCACGGCTGGTTGTTCAAGGGCGAGTGTATTGGACTATGCGCGAAGAATTTGTCAAACTTGCAGCGGCCGGCAAAATCGAGGGCCGGCATATCGAGCCGCTGACAGCCCTGGCTGAAAGCGGATTCTGCCTACACCGCAGTTGGGGCTTTGGCAGGATACGGAGCATAGACCCCGTGTTCGCACGGTTCACAATAGATTTCCCTAACAAGCCGGGGCACACAATGGACCTAGCGTTCGCGGCCGAAACGCTCAAACCGATTCGAAAAGACCATATCCTGGTACGCAAGGCGACAAACCTGGCCGAGCTGCGCCAAATGGCGGCGACAAATCCGGTCGGACTGGTGCGGCTCGTGCTCGAAAGCTACGGCGGCAAGGCGACCGTCGAGCAGATCCAACAAGTGCTGGTGCCCGACGTCATAGGCGAAGACTGGAAAAAATGGTGGGAAACAACCAAGCGCCAACTCAAGAAGGACGGGCACTTTTCCATTCCGCTCAAAAAGACCGAGCCGATCCAATACCAGGAACGTCTGACGACAATCCAAGACCAACTGCTCAACGAATTCCAGAACGCCAAGGGACTGAAGGCGCGAATCGCAGTCGCAACCGAGGTACTCAAAAACGCACATGACCTGCCGGACCTGCCAGGCGTAGCAGCCGAAATCATCGAAGCATTAAACGCAGAGATCGTTACGCACCAGCGCACCCAGCCAGCAGTCGCACTGGAAGCCATCTTTGTACGGGACGAGCTGCGCGCCGCCGCTGGGTTGCCCCCTGCAGAAGGCGAGCTTACAGCCGAGGCGATCTGGACCCAGGACGTCAAGTTCGGCCAGGTTATGGAGCAAATCCCTGCGGCCAAACACCGGCGCGCACTCGAATCGTTCAAGGCCGCGAACCCGGACAAATGGGCGGAGGTGCTGCTCGGCGCCATCAACAGTGTATCGGCGCGGCTGTGCCGCGAGTTCGCACAGGTGCTGATTGCCGAGGGCAAACTCGACCAGCTCAAAGAAACCCTGGTGCGGCTCATCAACCAACACATGGCTAGCAGCGAGCTGTTGCTCTGGCTCGCAAAAGACAGGAGCGACGCATTCGCCGATATCATCGGCCCGGAAATGTTCCGCGCCATGCTCAGTGCCATGGAAGATGACCTGTTCAGCAACAAGCGCGGGAACAGGCTCCGCGATTACCTAGTAGCAGACCCGGACCTGCTCGCCGACTTGATCGGCTCCGCAGACCTTGAGGTCGTGACCGACCTGACCCGCGCGCTGCAGCTTTCCCCCTGCTTCGATGATGAACGCGACCGCCGCTCGCTGCTCGGACGCATCTTGAAGATTTGCCCGGCCATCCAACCGATCATCTCAGGCGAGCAAGTGAAACAGGACGCCGCCCTGCTGGTCTCATGGGAAAGCCTCGAGCGGCGCAAGCGAGAATACCAAGACCTAGTGCACAAAAAGATTCCGGAAAACTCGAAAGAAATCGCCATCGCGCGCAGCTACGGCGACCTGTCTGAAAACTACGAATACAAGGCCGCCAAGGAAATGCAAAAGCTGCTGCTCCGGCGCAAAGCCGAGCTTGAACTGGAGCTGAGCCGCGCGCGCGGAACAGATTTCTCAGACGCAACCGGTGAGACGGTCAGCCCGGGCACGGTCGTCAAATTAACCGAGCTTGAGACCGGCCACACTGAAACCTTCACCATATTGGGCGCGTGGGACAGCGACCCCGAACGCGGAATAATCAGCTACCTCTCCCCCATCGCACAAGTGCTCATGGGGCACAAGCCTGGCGAGGAAGTCCTCCTCGAACTCGAGCACGGCCAAAAACGGTATCGGATCGAAAGCATCACACCCTACAAGCAAGTCCAAACCGCTGCGACACCCGACAAAGCCGATGTTGTACCAGCCGCATCCGCAGAGCCGGACCACGTGGTCCAGGCCGCACACACCGATGCAACGGCGCAAACACAACTGGCGCAACCGGATGCAAGCGCGCCCGCACCGGCCCCGCACGCGCCACTCGCCGCGCCACCGCAAAGTTAATCCGGGCCGGCTTCGCCAGGATCACGCCGAGCCTGCAGTCTGGGCTAACGAGGCCTAGCCCGCTCACAAGCAGTGTTCAACCCAGTGCGGCTTTCTGCGCAGCAAAAATTTCTTGGATGCCACGTTTGCCCAGCGCAATCAGCTCGCTCAAATGCGCGTCTGTGAACGTGGCCTGCTCGCCCGACGCATGCACTTCGATCAGTTCGCCGGCCGCGTTCATTACGAGCACAAAATCCACACTCGCTTCGACGTCTTCGGTGTAACACAAATCGAGCAACACGCGCCCGTGAACAAGCCCCACACTCATCGCCGCAACCGGCTGCAGCAACGGATTCTCAGTGAGCTTACCCGCAGCGAGCAGGTTCCGCACGGCCAACGCCAGCGCCACATACGACCCGGTAATTGCCGCCGTGCGCGTGCCGCCGTCGGCCTGCAGCACATCACAATCAACCCAAAGCGTGCGCGGCCCGAGCTTTTGCAGGTCAACCGCCGCGCGCATCGCCCTGCCAATCAACCTTTGTATTTCCTGCGTGCGGCCTTCGAGCTTGCCGCGCGTGACCTCGCGCGGTTTACGCTCGACGGTCGAATAGGGCAACATCGAATACTCGGCTGTGACCCAGCCACCGGGCACGTTTTGGTCACGCATCCATTTGGGCACAGCCTCCTCGACGGTGACAGCGCAGATCACTCGCGTATTGCCCCATTCGATCAAGGTCGAGCCGGCCGCATACGGCGCGATGTTGTTCTGGAACCGGACAGGCCGTAGCTGGTCCGGCTGGCGCCCGTCCGAACGCAAGAAAACCAACTGCCCGATTGTGAACTCGCCCATACAAACTCCGCACGCATCCTATCCGGGCAGGAGGCGGGCCGCAACGCGCAAAGTAGGCCGAAACTCGTATCGTTTGGAAGCCTATCAAAACTGCGCCTCAGCCGCAGTTACTCAAGGCCGCCGGCGCGAATCATGGCGAAAACCGCGAAACCACGTAACGATGCGCACGCCGCACCAACGACACAACCCGGCTCGACCATAGTCAACGCCCGGCCTACACCACTGCTCAGCGCTTGATCCAGCACCACAAGCCCGGTTTTTGACTATACACGGCTCAAAAGTTTGAATACACTTCGGCAAGTATGACCACGGACGAGATTTTGCTGGAGGCCGAGGAAAAAATGCAGAAGACGGAGCGGATCGTACAAAACGAGTTCGCGACCGTCCGCACGGGGAAAGCCTCCCCCGCTCTTGTCGAGAACATCCTTGTCGAGGTGTACGGCTCGCAAATGCGTATTCGCGAGTTGGCGGGCATAACCACGCCCGAGCCGCGCGTGCTGGTCATCCAGCCATGGGACGCGAGCACGTTGCACCCGATCGAAAAAGCGATTCAAAAGGCGAACTTGGGGCTGACCCCGACCATTCAGGGCAAGACCATCCGAATCTTTTTCCCCGAGCTGAGTCAGGAGCGCCGGCTCGAGTTCGTTAAGATCGTCCGGAAAATGGCCGAGGACGGGCGTGTGGCGATCCGGCACGTACGGCGCGACGCCATCGAGGCGATCAAGAAGGAACAAAAAGCCGGCAACATACCCGAAGACCAGGCGCTGGCAGCCGAGAAAGAGGTCCAAAAGCTCCACGACAAATACATCGCCAAGATAGACGAGCACCTGGCACACAAGGAAAAGGAAATCATGACTGTCTAAACCTGGAGCGCAGCACCGGGTCCGCAACGCCGGCAATGCGGTCACGTACCGCGCGCAGGCAGGCTACGGTTGGGTCGGCGCGTTTGTGCCTGGAACAAACCGAATAATCGTCTCGCCAGGCTTGGCGTAGCCTAACTTCTCACGCGCAACGCGCTCGACAGCCTTAGGATCGCGACTAAGAATTTTGACCGCAGCTTCCAACTGCTTGTTCTCCTGCTGCGCCTTCTCAATCTGGCCATCGAGACGAATCAGTTCCTTGTGCAGCCGCTCCTTTTGGCGGAACAGCGGCGTAAACAGCACAACCACCCCCATTACAGCGGCCAGAACTAGCAGCAGGACCGCGGCCCGGTTGAGCTTGTCCCATATGCCCAGGTCCGGCTTCATCGCGCCGAGTCAAGCACGTGCGCGGCAGAAAGGGAAGCCCAAACTACCGGTAGAGCCTTTTCCAATCCTTGAGTTTGCCGTCCGGCCCGAAAGTCAGCCGCAGCAGCCGCTCCGGCGACGAAGTGGTCACATAACTCGGATGCATCCACCAATACCCGTGACCGTACGTGTAGTTGACCCACACCTGAGTTGTGCCGCGGCGGGTTACCCACTCGGCTACCACGGTATCGTCGGTCAGCTTCGCGTACCGGTCAGGCGGCCCGAGCTCGAGCACGGCCTGGTCGTACGTGTAGGTCCCAATTCTGCTCTCCCAGTCTATCTTCGGCGTCGTCCTGCACCCGCAAACCAGCATGCAAACCGCTCCAAAAACGCAGAAGAGCCGACACCATGCGGACTTGGACCAGACTCGATTCATACTTTGCGCTTTGTGTGGCACACCACACCAAATTTACCGGCTTTACCGCAACGACTCAACACGCTGCGCCGCCGCGCCCGGCCAGCGCGGCGCTCGCGCTAAATGGTTGTCTTTTACGCACCAAGCATGTAAGAGTCCAAGGCATGATCAAGGCCATTCTGCTGCTGTTGGAGCCGGCGCGCACCTGGGACAAAATCGCCCGCGAGGCCAGGACCAAACTCTCAATTCTTCTCGTTTTTCTTCTGCCTTGGTTGGCGCTGACCTGTGCCGCCGAAGGATACGCGCTCGTCCGCTGGGGCAAGGTGCAGGGCCCGGTCAAAACGATCAAAAAATTCACCCCCGCCGAAGCTGTTGGGTACGAAACTCTCCAATGCGTGCTCAGCATCGCACTCGTATTCGTGGGCGCGAAACTCCTCCAGTCCGTAGCCGTCGCATTCAACAGCGAGCGAACGTACAACCAGGCGTTTACGACGGTCGCCTACGGGCTTTGCCCGCTTTTCCTGGCACGGTTCCTTGACATGCACACTCACATGTCCCCGTGGGTTTCCTGGGGCATCGGTATGTCGCTTTCTTTGGTCGTGTTGTACCAAGGCGTGCTCCGGGTCATGCAGCCGGCTCAGCCGCAAGTACTCGGGCTGTTCATTTCCGGGGCGATCGTGCTCACAATGGCAGCAGCCGCGGTCAGGTTAGTCACCGCTTTGACGATCGCGGGGAAATTCAAAAACATCCATACGCTGTTCCTAGACGCTGCCACACGGCTCGGGCTTTGAGCCACGGGAAGCCCTGATCACACATCGGCGCAAGAACTGCGCACCCGAAAAAACACTCCATACTGCCGCAAGCGGGCTTGCGGGCTGGCAGCGTCTCAAGGCAGCTTTTCCATGATGACCAGCGACACCATTGCAGCAATAAGCACACCGCTGGGCGAAGGCGGGCTGGCAGTGATCCGCATTTCCGGCCCGGACGCGCTCGCCGTCGCTGAGAAGTGTTTCGAGCCGCTCGGGAAACACTCGAAAAAGCCCTCAGAAGCGCAAACGCACACCATCCATTACGGCCGGATCGTCAGAAACGGCCAGACGGTTGATGAAGTGCTGCTAGCCGTCATGCGCGCACCGCGCACGTACACGCGCGAAGACGTGGTCGAAATATCGTGCCACGGCGGATTGATCCCAGCCAAAATGGTTTTGGAAACCGTGCTGCAATCAGGTGCGCGCCTGGCCGAGCCGGGCGAATTCACTAAACGCGCCTTCCTCAATGGCCGGCTCGACCTCGCACAAGCCGAAGCAGTCATAGACCTCATCCATGCGCGCACCGAACTGGCCGCGCGCGCAGCCACAGAGCAGCTCGCAGGCCGACTATCGCGCCGAATCAACCAACTACGAGACGAATTCCTCCTCGCACTTGCGCACGTAGAAGCGCAGCTCGACTTCCCGGACGAAGACATCGCACCTGCAACCGCAGCCGAATTAATGGCGAAGCTCGAAACAGGGCTGCGCGAAATCGAGCAACTACTCCGAACCGCAGACGAAGGCAGAATTTTGCGCCGCGGCGTCCGCACGGTCATTGTCGGACGGCCAAATGTGGGCAAGTCGAGCCTCCTCAACCAACTCCTAGGCCGCGACCGCGCCATTGTGTCGCATATCCCAGGCACGACCCGCGACACAATCGAAGAGACCGCGAACATCAGGGGGTTGCCGGTCGTGCTTATTGATACCGCCGGGTTACGCGACGCGCAGGACCACGTCGAACAAGAAGGGGTCAAACGTACGCGTACCGCAGTCGAGCTAGCCGAACTTGTCATCCACGTACTCGACGGCTCAGAAGAACTTACCCAGGCCGACGTGCTGTACCTGACCGAGTTCGCGGCCAAAAAACGCATTCTCGTCATCAACAAAACTGACCTTCCGCGACGGCTGACCATCCCCACGCATTTGCTCCAGCCTGCGCTCTCAAACCGCACACCGTCAGCGCCCACGCCCGCACCCACACCAGTTGTCGAAGTGAGCTGCGTCACCGGCGCCGGCATAGAGCTGCTCAAAGACGCAATCAAGGAAGCAGTCTGGTCCGGCGAAATCTCGGCAGAAATGATCGAGATAGCAATAAACGCGCGGCATCAGCAGGCATTGATACGCGCACGCGCCGGAATCGCCCAGGCCGCCGAATCGCTCAAAACAGGCCGCGGGCTTGAGCTTGTTGCAATCGACCTCCGCGACGCAATCAACGCACTGGGCGAAATCACCGGCAAAACCGTCACCGAGGATTTACTAGACGTGATCTTCAGTCAGTTCTGCATCGGCAAGTAAAGGGCCGTGCACACCTCCGGTCGCTACACACGCGCTGGCGCATAGGCACCAGGCAGACCCGACACGCAAACGACGCGACGCCGCACGGACACGAACTCGGCACCGGCAGTTTTACATCGAGCCGATTTTGTGCTTTTTTGAATCCATGCGATCAGCTTCTGAGCCGAGCCGCCACCTAACCTTGCACCTAGCAGGGTCGCTGGCCTTGTTCCATGCGATGCTTTTGCTCGGACTCCTAAACGCATCGGCGCTCACGCTCATGACCTACAACGTGGCCGGAAACGGAGTCGAAGATTGGAGCACAAACTCGCCTCAAGTCCAAGCGATCGGGCGGCAAATGCAGTACCTGCAACCCGACATTGTCACCTTCCAAGAGATCCCATTCACCAACACGTGGCAGATGGCGAACTTCGTCGCAGCCTACTTGCCCGGATATTACTTGGCCACAAACTCGGGCACCGACGGGTACATACGCAGCGTAATTGTAAGCCGGTTCCCAATCGTGCGCTCCAGAAAATGGTTGGACGGCGTGGGCCTGACAAATTTCGGGTTCAACGGATGGTTCACACGCGACCTGTTCGAGGCCGAGATAGCCGTACCGGGCTTCGCACAACCATTGCACGTGTTCACTACACACCTGAAATCCGGCCAGGACACCAACAGCGCCGCACGGCGCGCCGCCGAGGCCAGCGCAATCTCGAACTATTTCGTCACAGCATTCCTCACCACAAACGCAACGCGCCCATACGTGTTGACAGGCGACCTGAACGAAGACGTCAACCGCAGCACTAACGACACCGTCCGCAGGATCGCAAACCGCGCAACCGGTCTGGTGCTGACCACTCCGCGCAACCCCGTGACCGGCGACGAACGCACCATCTCGATCCGCACATCCCTGTTCGCACGGTACGACTACATCTTGCCCTGCACTCTGCTCGCTTCCAACATCACTTGGTGCCAGGTATTCCGCACCGACGTGATCACCAACCCCCCGCCACCATTACTCACAACCGACTCGCGAACAGCGTCCGACCACCTGCCGGTACTAATGGCTTTCGCAAACCCGTACACCGCGCCCTTTAAGCTGCTCTCGATTACGGTAACCAACGGCCAGGTAAGCCTTACCTGGGAATCCGTGCCCGCCATGAAATACAGCGTCGAAACGTCTACAAACCTGATTGCATGGACGCGATTGGCCACAAACTTGACCGCTACAAGCATGACCATCACTTTCTCCACAAACGCTGCACGCCACGCACAGTACTTCCGCATACACCGCACACAATGACCCCTGTCATCTTCTTCCCCTCCAGATCGGGAAGCTTAGGTTCCCGGCAGTCCGCCACCCATTGCCACTTGTGCCGCAGCTCCCATCCAGCCCAAAACTCATTTACGCCCAACCGCGCCCTACAACACTAATTGGCGCTTATGGTTGCTCCAGCCAGAACAGTGGCAATCCCAGCACCGCTTTTGCGACCATTCCACCCTCTTTTCAACGAATCCACCACGCTGACAGGTTGCACGCACATTTCCGCAACCCAGAGGCTGGAAGCAAATAACCAAGTCCTCCCGCAGCCCCGTAGCGGCGCAACGCGGGCGGCAACGCCACCGCTGAGCAGCGAACGCCCGCTACCTTCCCAGAGCAAGCTCGAAACCCCAGCAACATCGCAACTTGCCTCCAGAAAATCCCCAGACCGCACGCAGACTCTTCACTTCTCGGCTGGACTTTTCCCCCACGGCGAGGCGCGCAGCACCAAAACTTGCAAGAAACACCAAGTCCGAACACAAACTACAGGCTCAAAAACACAACATAAGCCCATCACCACGTACGAGTTCTGCGTGCGCGTGCACTAAACCGTGCGCACGCATTTATTCCCAGCGCGATTACCAACACACATTTCATGCCTCCGCCTCCCCGCCACGCCACCTAAGCTCTAAACACCTACTGCTTATGCGGGCGTACATGGTGGTCGCCACGACAGACCCCCAACCGCTGGCCAGTGCCGGGTGCGCTAGTAGAACCAGCCTGTTCGAGGAAAATACGGGTTTCTCCGAACCCGCCATTCAGCGCCTCTATTCTAACTCAAGGTCCCACCCCGGTGCTGACATACACCCCGCAAACATTCTCGCCGCAATCCGGATTTCCTGGACGGGTTGGCTCGTCCCAATTCACATCGGCCCGGGCCAAGTCATCGTCCCGCCTACCCGCGCCCATAGCCATCATGACCTCGGTGAGTCCTCTAACGCCACGTGCAGAGTTGTATTCGAACTTTCCGACCCGCCCATGACTGTTTCGGCATACGAAATCGGCTCAACGTTCTTTGGTTGGGCAAGGCCGGGCCTCGTCATGCATCCACATTAGCCAAAAAGCCAACGAGTTCTGCACCGTTTGTCGAAAACTCCATAAAGGCCCACGTTTATTCGACACTCGGAAACTCGTAGTTCATCTATTTGACCTGTGTGCCAGTTCAGTCCTTGTCCTACCATGACCGCAGGTGGTGTAAACAAAACATCCCGACGTCCAGAAAAGATTCCCGACCACTCACCTTTGTAAGAGAGGCTCGTAATCCTGGCACAAGGAATACACCAGCCCCGAGTTCGGATGCCATCCCTTGGAGGAAAAACGCTACAGGTTGGCCTCGGCCAACAGCCCGACGGCCGAGAGCGTGTTATCGTAAGGATCATAATGGTATCGGGCGCCCAGCAGGCCGTTGGTGTTCACCACACCCATGATGTTGCCGTCTCCATCGGCCAGCGCCCGTGTGGACCCATGCCCGTCGTAGATGAAGTAGTAAATGGTGCCACTCGGAACCTCGCGCTGGCTGATCAGGTCCAGCCCGTAGGTGTAAACGCGGGCGAGAGTCGGCGGCTGGCTTCCAACTCCAACGTGTTCCTCAAGCACCTGCGCATAACCCGTCAGGTTCCGGTCATCCACCAAGTAGTAAATGTTCGTCGTGCCAACGGTCTTGCGCACGCGTACCCCGTCGCCATTGTAGCCGAGCAACACTGTCAACCCGTTGACCGTGGCGTTGGTCAGTCGGTTCTCGACATCGTAGAAGTACGGCCCGTTGGTGGCCACGCCGCTGTTTGTGCTCCACAGCGTGTTG
>JANWZY010000080.1 GCA_025061935.1 Verrucomicrobiia bacterium | reverse complement strand
GCTCGGCCGCGTCGCGCGCAATGACCATTTCACGGTATGCGTGCCTGAGGTGTTCGAGTGCGCGTTTGGTGCGCAACACGACTCTGATCCGGGCTTCAATCTCGGTCCCGTTCAGTGGTAGGCATGCGTAATCGTCCGCCCCCAGCTCGAGCGCGGCCAACTGTGCGCCGGGCGTGCCCGCTTCGACAAGCGCGACTACAGGTAAAGATTCGGTAGCCGGCTCCTGCCTCAGCTCCTTGATGAATTCCCTGAGCCAAGCGTTCGGCGCGCGCGCGTCGGCCAGCACAAGGTCCCATTTCCCACCCTGCGCCAACAGCAGCGCGTGCGCGGCGTCGTTGGCAAAGCCGAGTTCGAAGTTTTTTCCCGACAGCAGAGTGGACAGTTGCTCCCGCAACTGTACTTCGGCGCTGATGATCAAAATGTGTCGCTCTGCGTGCATTATAGCTCGAACACCTTATGTGGTGCGTTCCCTCAGCACCTGCCCCGTGCCGAACGCACTTTTTTGGCTAGCACTTTTAGCACCACATGTCCGTTAGCATGGTTTGTACGGCTTATTTGTTGCGCGCCTGCCCGGTGCATGGCGCTGCGCGGTAGGATGCGGAGCTGTATTTTGGGTTGACGCTGCCCCGCATCGTGACACGCGCAGCAAGATTTTGGACAGACGACGCCGGCTCCCGGGCTGTCCGTATGCGCGAAGATGCGCAAAGAAGCGTTGCAACAGGCTCTTGTGTCCGGCTAAATTCTGCGCATGATTCAGGCCGAGCTTAGCTGTAAGCCGCAGTCAGGGACGGCCGCAGCGCGCGAACTCTTTATTAAGGCGTACAGATTAATGCTATTGGCGCGCGTGTTGGACGATAAACTGGCGAGCTTGTACCGCAGCGGCAAAATTTACGGCGGCTGTTTCCTCGGGCGCGGCCAGGAAGCGCTTAGTGTGGCCTGCGGCCTTTCCCTGCGCAAAGGCGACGTGTTCGCGCCGATGATTCGTGACGCTGCTGGCAGACTCGCCTTCGGCGAAACCGCGCTGGACGCACTACGCACATACCTCGGCTCGCGCCTCGGCCCGATGCGCGGGCGCGAAGGCAATGTGCACCGGGGTAGGCCCAAGGAAGGGTTGCTGCCCATGATCAGCCACCTAGGGGCCATGATTTCTGTGGTAAACGGCATCCTATTCGCGCGCAGGCTCAAAGGGGTGACTGGCACGGTCGGGTTGGCCTCCATCGGCGACGGCGCGACCTCGACCGGTTCGTTCCACGAGGCGCTCAACCAGGCAGCGGTTGAAAAGCTGCCGTTGGTGCTTGTGGTTGCAAACAACCAGTATGCGTATTCGACCCCCAACTGCCGTCAGTTCGCTTGTCGGTCGCTCGCAGACCGCGGGATCGGATACGGTGTGCAAGCGGTCGAGGTGGACGGCACGGACCTGGCAGCGTGTTTGGAGGTGGTCGGTGCCGCAGTCGCGCGCGCGCGCGCAGGTGCTGGTCCTCAACTTGTGGTTGCACAGTTGCTAAGGCTGTGCGGACACGGCGAACACGACGACGCCAGTTACATCCCGGAGGAACTGAAGCGCTCGCACGTGGGCCGTGACTGCCTCGAAGTCGCCGCCGCGCAATTACAGGCGCGCGGGTGGGCAGACGCCGAAACATTGGCAGCGTGGCGCGCTGAGGCAGTGCAGCAGGTTGATGATGCGGTCGCGACGGTTCAACGCGAGCCGCCGCCGGACCCAGCGGAAGAGGATTGGACAGCCATTAGCTCGCGGCATTTGATCGAGGTGTTCCCTGAGCCGGTCGAGCCGGTCAGGCCGCCGTGCGCGTTTGATTTGCCATGAGCATTACTTACTTGGAAGCGATTCGTGAAGCGCAGGCGCGCGCGCTCGCCGAGGACCCGCGTGTGTTCATTTACGGCCAGGACGTTGGGGCGTTCGGCGGCGCGTTCAAGGCGACCAAAGACCTTGCCAAACAGTTCCCTGGCCGCGTCATAGATGCGCCAATCAGCGAAGACGCGATTATCGGGCTTGCAGTTGGCGCAGCCATCGAAGGCATGCGACCGATTGTCGAAATCCAATTCGCGGATTTTTCCACCACGGGGTTCAATCAAATAGTGAACCAGGCGGCTACGTTGTATTGGCGGACACTTGTGCCGTGCCCGATCACGATTCGGCTCCCGTCAGGGGGCACAATCGGCAGCGGCGCGTTCCATAGCCAGTGCATGGAATCCGTCTATGCGCACTACCCCGGACTGATCGTCATGACTCCGGCGACGGTCGAAGACGCCTATAGCATGCTTTTGGAAGCCGTGGCAATTGACGACCCCGTCATCTTTTGTGAGCACAAGTATTTGTACTACCATTTGAAGGCTGAAAAATTGCCGACCGAAGCGCTGCCGGTCGGCAAAGCGCGGATCGCGCGCGAGGGGCGCGACCTGACAATCGTGACCTACGGCGCAATGTTACATGAATCGCTCGCCGCGGCTGAAGAGCTTGCGACCGAAGGAATCGAGATCGAAGTGGTTGACCTGCGCACGGTCAAGCCGCTGGATACTGACACCGTGTTGGCTTCGGTCGCGCGCACTGGCAGGCTCCTTGCAGTAGGCGAAGGCTGGCCTTGGGGTGGCGTAACGGCCGAAGTCGTCGCCCGCGTCGCAGCCGAGGGGTTCAGCCTGCTTGATGCGCCGCCGCAACGGCTCAATGCGAAAGACACGCCGGTGCCGTTCCACCCGAACCTGTGGGGCGCGCACCGCCCGACAGCCCGGAGCATTGCGGTCGCGGCCCGGAACCTGTTGCGGCTATGAAACTCGTTGTCGCCGCCCCGCACACGTTCGTAGATTGTACGCGCCGCGCCCGCCCGTGTACTTGCTGCACGGTCGCGCGGGCCAGCGCCGCCGTTAACCACACTTGAGCGTATGCCGCGAATACCGATCATTATGCCACAGCTCGGCGAGTCAATCGCTGAGGCCACGGTCATCAGTTTTTTGGTCAAGCCGGGCGAGGCCGTCCGCGCCGACCAAGACATCATCGAGGTGGAGACAAACAAGGCCACAATGAACGTGACTGCCCCGTGTTCAGGCACGCTGGCCGAGTTCATTGCGCAGCCGAACGAAAGCTATCCGGTCGGCGCTGTGCTCGGCTATATCGAGGCCACGGCGCAGGAGGCAGCTCGGCTCGGGCTAGACTCCGGACCGGGTGTGCAACCGGCGCAAATGCAGCCCCCTCACGAGCAGACCGAGCCAGAGAGGGCAAGCGCAAAACCCGGTGTCCATCCCACGGTCCGCGGGTTGCCTGTGCCCGCGAATGCGGCCGGGGTCAGTTATATGTCGCCACGGCTCAAAGCGCGCATGATCGAGTTGGGCTTGCACGCAGCGGATTTGGCTGGCATCGCGGGCACGGGCAGCGGCGGTAGGGTAACCATCCAGGACTTCGAGCGGTTCCTGGCGAGCCTAGAAAAACAAAAACTCACGCGTGCGTCGCCCATGCGCGTGAGCGTTGCAGACGCAATGCGCCGAAGTTGGACCCGGCCCATCGCCATGGTGGCGCTGCCGTTTTGTCTCGATCCGGTCCTGACACATCGCAAGACGTTTCCGGGCAAGCCCGGCCCAGCGCTTTATGTGCTGCGCGCGCTCGCAATTGCGCTGTCAGAAAACAGCGCGCCCGCAGGCCGCTTGATCGGGAACCGAATTGTGCACCCACCTTCGATTGACATTGCGGTGGCGGTCGAGGCCGAGGAAGGCGTGTTGGTGCCCGTGATTCGTCAGGCGGACAAGAAGACGCTCAGGGAGCTGGTCGAGCCGTACAATGAACTGATACGATTAGCGCGGGCGCGGAAGCTACCCCCGGAAATGACCGGTGGCTCGATCGCCACGGTAACTAACTACGGTACGTTCGGCCTCGTCCTCGCTACACCCATCCCGTTGCCGGAGCAAACGTTGGTGCTGGGCTTGGGCGCGGGCAGGAAAGCGCCGTTCTGGGACGAGTCTAAAGGCCAGTTCGTGCCCATCACGGAGGCGAATCTCACACTCAGTTTCGATCATCGCGTACTGGATGGGGGCGCGGCCGGGCGCCTGCTCAAGCGGATAGCGGATTTGCTGACGCACCCGGAACAGTTGTGAAGTTAGCGCCAAATGCATCGGTAGCCGGGGGGCGGGCGCCATTGTAGAAAGCTACGAGGAATGAAGCTCGGCGCGCACATGCCGATTGCTGGCGGAGTGTGGAAAGCGCTCGTGGATGGGCGCAACCTTGGATGTGAGTGCGTTCAGCTTTTTCTCAAGAACAATGTCCAATGGCGCGCTAAGCCGTATCCTGCGCGCACCATCGAACGGTTCGCGCGCGAACGCGCAAGTGCGGGCATCCCGCACGTGTTCGCGCATGCATCGTACCTGATCAACCTGGCTGGACCGGATTCATCGGCGCGCACCAGGTCAATTGCTGCACTGGTCACAGAGCTTGGTCTCGCTGCGGCGCTGGAGCTGCCGTTCATTGTACTGCACCCAGGGTCGCACCTCGGTGCTGGCGAGGCGGTCGGGATAAGGCAGATCGCTGCAGGCCTCGACGAAGTGTTCCGGCTCTCGCCGCACAAGCATGTGCGGGTCGCGCTCGAAACCACGGCGGGGCAGGGCACCAGCATCGGTTCCAAGCTCGAGCATTTGGCAGCCATATTCGACGCTGCTGCATTTTCGGCGCGCCTGGCAGTGTGTCTGGATACCGCGCACCTGTTTGCCGCTGGATACGATATCCGCACACCTGCCGGATGGGACCGCATCATTGATCAGCTCGATGCAATGATTGGCTTGGACCGCGTCGTCGCAGTTCATTTGAACGATTCTAAGGCCGGACTCGGCAGCCGGATTGATAGACACGAACACATCGGTAAAGGCGCAATCGGAGAGCGGGCATTCGAGCACATCGTGAATGACCCACGATTCAAAGACCACCCCGGGTGCATCGAAACGCCGAAATCGAAAGACCTGCGTGAAGACCGCCGGAACCTGCGCGTACTCAGGTCTTTGATAAGGTGCTAATTGCTTCGGGCGAGTAGCGATGCTCAACTGGCTGCTTGAGTTTGGTCGTCAACATGATCCAGCCAATTAGTATCACCCTCCACAACTGGGCCAGTTCGGGTATAACCACAATCTTGACGAGCGGCCGCGCCGATTCGTTGTTAGGCGTTCGCCCGCCGCGCAAGGATAAAGTTCAAAGCGAACACTGGCACGTCCGTGATCCAGAGGACGACTGTGTTGTCACCGTGGCAGGCGGGCCAAGCTCGGATGGTTCGCGCTAATCTCGTCGGCACCGCACTTTGGCCCGGCGGACCTCCACAGCTTTCCCGCCGGAGCCGCTTCAGCGGCTTTAGCACGGGGCAAGATGCTGTTGAAGGGGCTCAGCGGAACTTAATTTGCGCGCTCTGGGCTGAATTCCCTCTGGCCTAGCCCCGTTCCCGTAACTACGTTCACGAGAATGCGGAAGCGCGAATAGTGCCCAAGTGCGGAGCGGGCCGCGCAGAAGCGCAGCTACCGTATTTATGTACCGACATTTGGCAAAATCCAGATTTGGGTTCCCCTGGGCAATCGTGTATCCCAGCTCCGACGAGCACAGCTACGAGGCCCCACCGTAGCCGCATTTGTCAAAATGCGGTAAGCCCGGGCTGAATTTTTAATTTCTCCGCGCTTCTACAAGCGCAGCTACGCGCCGCGTGTTACGGTTGTCTTATTAGCACTGGGCATCGGCTTTAGTGAATCGCCAGAAAAACCAGGCCCGGCGGCTTCAGCGGCTTTAATACCATGGAAAGAAGCCGTTGGAACGGCTGGGGGAACCAGACCTCGATTCACCAAGCTGGAAGCTCTGTGCTACGACACACCCGGCCTAAAATTACCCGGGCTAGGGGCTTGCCAAGAGCCTGGGCCCCCTGCGCGCCTCCGGGCCTCAACGGGGCGTCGTCAGCGGAAATCCCCGTGTTTACCGCCCTTGAATTGGCACATGCCCTCTGATTCGAGCATGCAGGCCGGACAACCAAAACCGCTTCGCCGGTTCACATGTCATTGAAACAGGCAAAACCGCATGACCCTTGCATCCGACAGACACCTCGTCAAAGCCGCGTATATACCGACCTAACCCGGCAACCGACAATTCGCATAGATGTGCCACTGCGAACGCTCGATCAAACGAATACATTGACAAACCTGCGGCGGCGAATAATTCTATTTCCGACTCAAGGGTGCCTCGGTAGCTCAATTGGTAGAGCAGCGGACTCTTAATCCGTTGGTTCCAGGTTCGAGTCCTGGCCGGGGTACCATCAGAAAAAATCTCGGGGCCGGCCTGCAACGCTAACCAGTACGCGGAACCCGCAAATTACCATTCCCGTCCAAAGAGCTTTACTGGATGACCCTGGGGTGCGCAGTGTGGAATGTGTTAGCGCGCGCGTCTAGCCTGCGTAATTGGGCATTGTCACCCAGCCTACACCACTCGTCCAGACCACGTTCAACACCGTCATGGGCTATCGCCTGTCCAACGCGTTTGTCCGGCCAAGTGCAATCCGGGAAAAACCGCATGGCGCACTGGATGCCTGCGCTCCAGGTTCCCCTGAAAGCACGCCTATTAGCGCGCATGTGCGCGATTGGCGGGCATTTTTTCGCAAACGCGGGAAATAGATGAGGCGATTCGGCGTGAGCCGTCGGCAAGTGTGTTCAGGATTCAATTTTGCCGTACCTTTTCAATGGCGTTTGGTCCGAGTGTCCAAAGCCTGCTGGGCCGGTTTTGCGGTTCAAATTGCCTTATATTCTGTCGAGGGATTAGCGTGACTGTGGCCAGGTTGTACGAGCTTTTCCCTATGCATGGCTTGCAATTGCGCAATACGCGAATATGGTTGACAATTCGCCAATAGTTTGCTTTCATCTCGTAAGAAAATCGCCTGGACCCACGTCAAGGACGGAGGCGCGGCGCACGTGCAGGCGACTTTGAAACATCTGAAGCATAAGCAGCGAAAAACCATGACGGCCAAGCTCATGAACTTCCGCACAATTGCCATTTATGTTCTCCTGGCAGGAGCTGTGTCTGCGCATGCTCAATCCGTGACCACCGCAACATGGATCGGCCCGGCCAGCGGCGGCGAATGGAACACGCCCCAATATTGGGACACCGGCGCACCGCCATTAGACCCGACAACCAACGCATTCATAGGGTTCAACACGAACGTGAATTACAATTTCCAAATGACTCCCGAACGGTTCGGGCAGTTGATCTTGCATGGAGTGTTGAATGTGAACGCACCAGGGTTCAACTGCAGCTCGAACCTGATGATTCGCGCTGGCGGCGGCAACAGGCTTTTCATCAACTCTGGTGGGGTGATGGACGTAACTGGCAACTTCATCTTCACATCGAACGCGTCGGTGACGATAAACCCTGGCGGTGTGCTCAATGTAGGTGGTGAACTAATGGTCGGGAGCGGAATTACCCCACCAGGTTACACCGGTGGCGGCACAGCAGGTGCCAGCGGATGGATGACCAATAATGGAGGGACCATAAGGGCATCGGCCACGACAATTAATCGCGCAAACAGCAGTGCAACATCCCTTTTCGTAATTAACGGTGGTACAAACGATCTCGGTGCAGTTACAGTACGCCGATCGGGTCCGGCCGGGGGCGTTGCATTGGGAGGTGAAGGATTAGTGATTTCAAATGGTTTGGTGCGAATGACCAGCTTGGATTTGGGTGGGGCAAACGGCAATTCATGGCTCACGCTTTTTTTGGTGGACGGCGTAGTGACGAATACCGGCAGTTTCACGATTCGGCAGCAGACCGTTGCACGAGGTTCCCGATTCATCCAAATGGGCGGCGTGTTTGTGGCAACTGATCCCACCGGTGTTATTATGAGAGGGCATTCAGCAAGTAACGTAATCGTAATTTATTCGGTCACCGGTGGAACCAATCTTGTTGAGGGATTTACTTTCGGTGGCACGGGTGACGCTTTTGGATGGGCGATGGTGACAAATGCTGCCAAAATCTACGTTGGCAGCGGTGGATTTGCGATTGGTGCCACACTCGGGGCAATCAATATTGCTTTGAACCCTGGCGGTGTGTTTGGCGCGCAGGCGGATTGGACGAGCACGGTGCCGATGATTCTGGCCGGCGGCGCGTTTGACTGCGCGAATCTGGACGGCACGCCGCGCAACATCACGCTTTCGGGTGTTTTGAGTGGCTCAGGCGCGCTCCGCAAGTTCGGCGCCGGCACGCTGACGCTTGACGCGGCGAACACATACACTGGCGACACCATCATTTACCAGGGCACGCTGGCGTTGGGCCCGAGCGGCTCGATTGCGACCAGCCCTCAGATCATTGTCGGGCCAGGCACAACTTTTGATGTATCGGCTGTCAGTGGCGGGTTTGTCCACAGCCCGGGGCGCAGGCTCGGCGGGTTCGGGACTGTTGTGGGCGATGTAACGGTAGCGTCCGGCGCGATCTTGGACCCGGGCAGCAATGTAGTAGCGGGCACACTGACGTTTACTGGTTCGCTAACCGAAACCGGTGGTGCAATCAATCATTTTGATCTTTCGACGGATCCGTCCGGGGCGGCCAACGATTTTGTGATTGTTCAAGGCGATCTGAACGCAAGTGGGGAAAACATTATCGAGGTGATTGGCGGCGGCGCGAGCGGCAGCGTACATAAACTGTTCCGGTACAGCGGCAGCTTCAATGGCACGCTCAACAATTTCAAAGTTGTTGGGGTTGAAGGCTATTTGAGCAACAACCCGGCACTGAAGGAGATTTACCTTGTCGTAGGCAGAGCCATTCGCGGCCCGACGAATGTGACCTGGATCGGCGGCATGCTGGCCAACGCCTGGGACACGCTTGTGACGTCGAACTGGCTCAATGCAGGTGTGCGAGATGTGTTTGTGCCCGGGGACAACGCGCGATTTGATGACACCGGCGCGGCGAATCCGATAGTGAACGTTGTCGGCAGCGTCGCGCCGAGCTGGGTCACTGTGGATTCGACCGCCAACTACGCTTTCGTCGGCGAGGGCACAATCGGTGGGTTGGGAGGTTTGACCAAACTCAACACCGGCACACTAACGATTCGCACGACGAACCTTTACACAGGCCCGACGCTCATTATGGGCGGCGCGGTGGACGTTAATTACATTGCTGCTGGCGGCAGCCCCAGCGGTCTTGGCGCCAGCGGTGTTGATCCGGCAAATCTGGTGGTCAGCAATGCGGCGCTGAGGTATTCCGGCCCAAGTACAAGCACGGACCGCGGGCTTACGCTTGCCGGGGCAGCCGGCGAATTGTCAATTGCCGATAGCGCTGCCACGCTCATCATCAATGGCCAGATCACGGGCGGAGGCGGCCTAATCAAGAGCGGCCCTGGCACGCTACGGTTGCCCAACGCCAATCCGTACGGCGGCATTACTACAATCAAGGCGGGCACATTGCGAGTTGACGTAGCCGGGGCAGCCGGGACCAACACAATCGTGCTTGACGGCGGCAGATTGCACTTGGCGTTGCCAACTGATGGCAATCTTCTGAACAACATCCAGGCTGTTTCAGAAAGCACAATCTCGATGGGAAGCTTGAACAACCGGATTTTTGGCGAGGTAGCTGGGACGGCGCCAATCAATGTCGAAATAAGCACGGCGAGTGTCCTAACGTTTAACGGGTCATTGCTCAATTACGGCGGTGCCTTTCGTTTGGGCACCAGTGTTGGGACTTTGCGTTTTAACAGCGGCGGCAGCGACCCGTGCATTGGTAGTCCGAACGCCTTATTTGATCTGGGCACGGGCTCGGCAATACTGGTCAATCGCAACGGCAGCACGTACGGCACTACAAACTACTTCTTGGGCGGCCTCGCTGGTGGTCCGGATACGCGCGTGCGTGGGGCAGCGAGCACTGGTACCCCCAACACTTATGTCATAGGGCAGAAAAACATCGACACGACCTTCGAAGGGATAATCGAGAACGGCACAGGGGGTGGTGGTGCGGTGGTGTCGATTGTCAAGGCCGGCACCGGCACCTTGACCCTCAAAGGGGCCAATGCGTACACGGGCCAGACAACTGTCAGCAACGGCGTGCTTGCATTGGCAGATAACGGGAGCATTGACTCCAGCAGCCTGATCCGGATCGTCGCTCCAGGTATTCTTTGTGTCACTGGCAGATACGACGGCACATTGAACGTGGGTGTGGTAGGGAACCAGACATTAACTGGTGATGGTATTCTGCGGGGTAGTTTGAGTCTAAACTGGGGAGGGATACTGTCGCCGGGCATCGGAATTGGCACACTGACGGTTACCGAAAACGCAACGCTTGTGTCGGGCAGCACGACCTGGATGGAAATCAATCGGGCGGCTCCGCAAAGGAATGACAAATTGGTGGCGAGGACCGTCACATTTGGTGGCACGCTTATGGTCACGAATGTAGGCATGTTGTTGTATCCGGGTGACACCTTCGATTTGTTCGACGGTGCGATTTCCGGCTCGTTCGAGAACGTTGTTCTGCCGAGGTATTACGAATGGGATACATCCCGGTTGGCGGTTGACGGCACGATCAAAGTAGTCAGGTCCGTTATGCCGCCATTGCGTGCACGGCGCGACGGGTCGAACCTCGAGCTGAGCGCGACCAACGGCATACCCAACGGGCCACTGGCAATCCTTAGCACGACAAACATTGCGTTGCCGTTGAGCAATTGGTCCGTGGTCGTAACCGATTCGTTCGATCTGGAGGGTAAGTATAGTGTGACCGTGCCAATTACGCCGGGCGATCCACAGCGGTTTTACCTACTGTTGGCGTATTAGAGCTTTGGCCCGGTTTTGTTGTGCGGCCATGGCGACCTTTGGGCTGGTCGGGAATGGATGACCTTGACCGCGGGTGGAAAGGTGCTGGCTTGGGGTTGCAGCGCGGTTTTTGCTTGGCGAGGCGAGCAGTTCATTGTCATCGGATCGCAAGCCCGCGATGGAGGCGCGAGGCGAACAAGAAACCGGAGGGACGCCTTTGTTAAGCGGTGTGAAGGGCATTGGTGCGGCTAGGTAGTAAATTAACCTCGGTAATTGCACCCCGTGGGAGACCCAGTGGTACCGTTAGGCTGGCTCAATGAGCAAACATGCGGGCTAGGATTTAGACTGAACGGGTCTGACTCGGATTTGGAGATCCAAACCCTATGC
>JANWZY010000007.1 GCA_025061935.1 Verrucomicrobiia bacterium | reverse complement strand
TGCTGCTGTTCTTGTGTCATGCCGGTGCGAGCGACCGCGAGCGCGCCTGCAGCACTTATTCCGAGTGCGCGAACAAATTGCCGTCGAGTCAGTGCTTCGGTTTTCATACATTCCGTAAACTTTAACCTTTTAACTGCGAGCCGTCAACGAATGCCGTTTATTTCGTGTGGCATTTTCGCCTGTGACACGAATCGCACGTAACCCGCTGACAGGGCATTCATGTTCGCAGACGCCGCAACCGACGCATTTGCTCGGGTCAACCGACGGCAGCTCGATGTAAATTTCAATTGCCACCGGGGTACCCGGCGCAAGCGGGGGCCGCCAGGCCGCGTCTTCCCCGACAACGATACTGTCAGCGGTGTTGTCCACAATCGGCCTTCGGGCTTGGTCATCCCCCGCCATGGCGCGCAGATAAAATTCGCCAGTGCCGAGCCAGCCCCTACGCAACTCAGGGCCATCGACAACGATGGTGGTTTCCGTGGCCGCGCGCACGCGCCGCTCACCGTCACGGATAAGCCGGAACTCACCACGCGAGTAAATAGCCTTTGGACTGACTGGACAGTTTTCCTGGCACACCAGGCACGGCGCGTCCATCGCCCAAGGTAAACATCTGCCGCGGTCAATAAACGCGGTGCCGAGCCTGATCGGGCCGGCGGCCTCGAACTGCCCCACGCCGAGTCGTTCTTCTAGTGACAGTGGCCGTAGGGCACCTGTTGGGCACACGTTACTACATGCCACACAGGTGAGCTGGCACCCACTGGTGCCGATCCGGAAATTGAGTATCGGCGTCCAAAGCCCTTCAAGCCCGGCTTCGAGCAAAGCCGGTTGGACCACGTTGGTCGGGCACACGCGCATGCATTGCCCACATTTGATGCAGCGATCTAAGAACTCACTCTCTTCGAGCGCTCCTGGCGGCCGCACCAGCACAGCAGGCCAATTCCGCGCAGTCAGTCCGCTCAACCGCAGTGCTGGCACAGACGCCGCGCCCGAGACGGCAGCGACCAAGAAACCGCGGCGGGTCACCCCCGCGCTAGTTATCTCGCCGGCGGCCGATCGCACCGTGCCATACACAAGCTGCGCGCCGGCGCACCGCTTCACACAGTTGAAACATAGCACGCACTCGGCGACCCGGAATTTACCCGTCGGTTCGCACGCGCCTTCACAATCCGTTTCGCACAGGCCACAGTCCGTGCATTGGGGTACGCGTTTCCCGATCCGGAACGGCGCCCAACGGACCAGCGCACCGAACATTGCGCCGAGCGGGCAGACGAACCGGCAATAGAACCTGGGTACGAGCAGTGTCAGAAACACTGCTCCGAAGAACACTGCCCCGATTGTCCATGCACCGACATAATACCGCTCGCCATGCAGTGCGCCGCCTGCAAGCGGCACCAAAACGAGGTTAACCGACCGATACACAAGCGGGATCGGATCGAACAGCCCGGTCTGCAAAGATTGCGTTAGCACAGGTGGCGGTTTCCACACCAGCCCGACAACAGCCCAAGCAAATACGATGACGACAAACCAGCTCAGGGCGCGCCTTACGCTGCCAACGAGCCGCTTGACTACAAGCCACGCAAACCACGCCACTAGCAGCACCAGCGCTGCCGCCCACAGCGCCGCGTTACGCCCGGGCAATAACGCAAGCTCACTTATAAGCCCGACCGCAGCCGCAGACAGTAATGCAATCAGCAAGTAGTACTTGGCCACCTGCCAACGATTGTACTTGTTAAGGGCGACTTTCTCCATGTGCTTGCGCCCGCGCCGTGCCAGCCAACCGACAAACTGCTGGATCGCCCCGAACGGGCAGACCCAACCGCAGAAGACGCGTCCCAGGAAAATGGTTAGTACGACTGTGAGCACGGCCCAAAGCAGGCCCCCGTACAGCTCGCGCGTTGTCAGCATCGTGCCGAGCGCAGCCAATGGGTCGAGGTCCAAAAACCAATTCACGGGCCAGCCTCGGAGCTGCCAAAATTTCTCCCCCACTGTGGCCACAATACAAAACCACAGGAACAGGGCGAAAAAGAAAACCTGTGCGATGCGCCGGACGGTAACGATGTTCATCACAGCAAAAACCGAAATTCAAAATCCGAAGTCCGAAACAATCTCAAAACACGGAACCCCAAGACCATTTGACTTGCGCCCTGCTAAGCATTGTGCTGCCCCCAGTCCGATGGCCGTTCTGAGCCGTATCTGTCCAGCACGTTTTCGAATTTCGATCATTTGGATTCGCTTCACACTTCGTGCGTTGGAATTCGAATTCAGACCACACTGTCCCTTAGCGGGCGCAGCGCCTCGAAATCCGCTGTGCCTAGGCCGGCGGCGGCCGCGCGCGTGATAAACGGCAGTTCCGTGAGACGCCGGCCAAGCAGTGTGGCGCCAAAAGCGTCGGCTGCGACCTGGTCTGTGCTCACGATCATCGTGTTGGTTTGCTTAAGGTCGTCGAGCGAGCCGCCCGTCGGGCCATTTGTGATCATGGTGGTTGTCCCGTCCAAAATCACCAAAGTCGGCCTGACGAGCATTGCCAGCTCCAGGATGATGGTGTGGATGTCTTGATGGAACACGTTCCGCGCGCCGCCGAGCAACCCGTACCAGTTTTTCATTGTCATGGATGCCCCACTGCGATTGTGGTCTTTCACAGGCGCGATCCCGACCAGTTTTGTGACGCCGTTGAATGGCTTGAGTAGCACCGGCCATTCGCGGATGAGACGGGCGCCGGGTAGCGTCACCGGCTCGAAAAGCGCATCTGTTGGCACGACCACGCGCGCACCAGCAGTTTCAGCCGCGCGCGCGATACCGGTCAGCCGAAAACAACTTTGCGGATCGTTAATCGGGTTGTCAGTGACGATGACCTCGGCGGCACCGGCCGTGTAGCAGAGCCGTGCTAGCTCAGCCACAAGCGCGGGGTGCGTAGTGGCGCCCAAGCTGGGCGGTAGCGCAAACGCTGCATTCACTTTCAGCAGCACGCGGTCGCCATTGCTAATGAACCGCCCGATGCCACCCAGTGCGTCTAAAGCGCGCCGGAGCGTCTTCACCCGGTCCTGTCCTGTCACGATGGCCATAGCCGGGCCGGTTTTTTTCACCGAAAAATCTGGCAGCGGTAGCGCGGCAGACGCACCCGGGCGTGGCACCCGTGCAGGCCTGTGCAACGCCATGGCCGCGCCGGTCGCGACCGCAGCAGCGGCTGTGGCTTTAACCAATCGCAGCAAAAAATCGCGTCGCTGCAACCCTTGATTGTCAGTTCCTTTGTGCACCGATGTGTCTGCCAGCTACATGAGTCGCGAGCGCGCGTGCAACTTGTTCGCCTGCGTGCTGCGAATGCGCAGCATGCACGCCACCGACAACCCGGCCCACCTGTACCACCACCTCGTAGGTGCCGAGCAAGCTGAAAACCTTGCCGTTCTCCAGCGCACGTTCGGGCGGTATTTCCTCAGCCCCGTTTGCAAGGAGGAACCGGCAATACGCGTGGGCCAACGCTGCAGCCTTTCCTTCATCGTCCAGTGCGGTCAGATACGCCAACACGTGCTTGCCGTCCGCCTCGTACTTCACTGTGAACACGTTGCTGAACCCTTCGAACCCGAATGCACTCGAAATATTCAACGTCTCGCTGTATGGCACCTTGTTCTCCGGCGGGAAGAGTTCAAGCTCGACGAGGCGCATCGGCCCGGCCGGCGTAGCTGCCACAAACCTGCTGGCCATGTCGAGCATGGCCTTCTGCAATTGCTCGCTTGGCTGCGCTGCCACAACTTCCACGTAAAATGGCCCGCAGACGAAGTACAGCGCGTTCTTGGTCGCGTACGCGAACTCGGTCAGCTCGAGCGGTTTGCACTCCGGCCGCCGTTGCACGCTATAGACTGCAAAAGCTTGGGGCAATGTACCCATGTCGTAGACAAAAAACTCGAACCAGTCCTCTTCCCCGTCGCCCACCGCGAATCGCTGACACCGCAACTGCTTGAACCCGGAGGTTAAGTACAAATCTGCCTTACCGTTAATCTTGTCCGACAGCGTCTCCTCATCGAACTGCTCGAGCGGGCCGAACGGCGTGACACCAGCAGGTGCGAATGCTGCGAAGTCGCCGGCGTTCAGGCCCTGGTTCGCCACCGGCCCGGGGTGCACACTGGCCGGCTCGCTCGCGCTCCTCACCCCGAGAGGAGGGTCTGGCGTGGGCGACACGCGCACAGCCGGGTTAAAATTGCGCTGCGTGAGCAGCACCCACCCCGCCACCGCACCGAGGCATAGTAACACGCCTACGCAAACGGCAAGCTCGGTCGCAGTCTTCTGCCTCTGGAGCACAACCATAGAAGTGCCACCAACCGCCAGGAAATCTGCGTCAAGTGCTGTGCATTGTCAAAAAACAAGAGGCCGGGGTTTAACTTACCCCGGCCTCAAAACAGGCAATCACCTAAGGCGGCCCGGGCCGAACCCGGCGCCGCGCAGGTAAGGCTCAATACTCGTAGTCGTTGTGGCTGCTCTCACGCGTGCTCTTTTCCTTCTTCTCCGGCACCTCGGTCACGAGGCACTCGGTGGTGAGCAACAGCCCGGCAATCGAGGCCGCGTTCTGCAGTGCGGTACGAGTGACCTTCTTCGGGTCAATAATACCGGCCTTTACGAGGTCTTTGTATTCGCCGGTGATCACATCGTACCCTTCGTTGCCTTTGCGGCGCTTGATTTCCTCGACTACAACCGAGCCTTCCACACCGGCATTGTTCGCCAACTCGCGCGCAGGGTATTCGACGGCACGCTTGACGATGTCAATGCCGATCCGCTCGTCCTCGTCGGCCGGCTTCACTTTCTCGATGGCTTCGAGGCAGCGGATCAGCGCCACGCCGCCACCGGGCACAATGCCCTCCTCGACCGCAGCACGTGTGGCATGCAGCGCGTCTTCGACACGTGCCTTCTTTTCTTTCATCTCGGTCTCGGTCGCGGCGCCAACGTTGATCACCGCCACGCCGCCAGCGAGCTTGGCCAACCGCTCTTGCAGTTTCTCGCGGTCGTAGTCCGAAGTGGTCTCCTCGATTTGCCGGCGGATCTGGTTCACACGGCCTTGGATCTCCGAGCTCTTGCCCGCACCTTCGACGATTGTGGTGTTTTCCTTGTCAACCACGACCGTCTTGGCCCGGCCAAGGTCGGTCAGCTCGACGTTCTCGAGCTTGATGCCAAGGTCTTCGCTAATGAACTTGCCGCCGGTCAGGATGGCAATGTCTTCGCACATTGCTTTGCGCCGATCGCCGAAGCCGGGCGCCTTGACCGCGCAGCACTGCAACGTGCCACGGAGCTTGTTGACCACTAGCGTGGCGAGCGCCTCGCCCTCGACTTCCTCGGCAATGATAAGCAGCGGCTTGCCGACCTTGGCGATCTTTTCGAGCAGCGGGAGGATGTCCTTCAGGCTGCTGATCTTCTTTTCGTAGATCAGGATGTACGGATCCTCCAGCTTGCACTCCATCGTTTCGGGGTTGGTGATAAAGTATGGCGACAGATACCCCTTGTCGAACTGCATGCCCTCGACCACTTCGAGCGTGGTCTCGATGGACTTGGCCTCTTCGACGGTTATGGTGCCGTCCTTGCCGACCTTGTCCATCGCATCGGCAATGATCTCACCAATGGCCGTGTCCCAGTTGGCCGCGACCGTAGCGACTTGCTTGATCTCCTCTTTCTCCTTGATCTTTTTGGCGATTTTATCGAGGTGCTGCACCGCAGCGTCCACGGCTTTTTGGATACCGCGTTGGATGCCGATCGGGTTCGCGCCCGAGGCGACAAACTTTAAGCCCTCGCGATAGATCGCCTCGGCAAGCAGTGTCGCCGTGGTGGTGCCGTCACCCGCTGCGTCGCTGGTCTTGCTTGCGACTTCGCGGACCATCTGGGCGCCCATGTTTTCGTACGGATCCTCAAGCTCGATTTCCTTGGCTACCGTCACGCCGTCTTTGGTCACGACGGGCGAGCCGAATTTTTTGTCAATAACGACGTTCCGGCCGCGTGGCCCGAGTGTGGCCGTGACGGCGCGCGACAGTTTGGTCACGCCGCGCAAAATCGCTTGGCGCGCGGCCTCATCGAAAAGTAGTTGCTTCGCTGCCATAGTTCGTACCCTCCTGTTAAAGGTTCAACTCATTTGTCGGTTAAAATGGCAAGGAGATCGTCCGAGCTGAGGAGCTTGTACTCCTTGTCGTCAATCTTGATCTCCGTGCCACCGTATTTGCTGAAGAGCACGCGGTCACCGACTTTGACTTCAAACGGGATGCGTTTGCCGTCATCGTCGAGTTTACCGGTGCCCAACGCACGCACAATGCCCTCTTGGGGCTTCTCCTTGGCGGTATCAGGAATAATGATCCCGCCTTTTTTGACTTCCTTCTCTTCGACCGGTTCAACCAAGACCCGGTCTCCGAGTGGTTTGACGTTAAGAGCCATAGGTCAACCTTGGTTTGGTTTTAGGTTATGTTCGCCTTCGCTTTAACTGAGCTATATCCCCGACGCACTCGCGTCCGGGAAAAACCGCAAATCCGTCAATTTGTAGCCGGTCACCCCTGCTAACTCCAACGCTTGCATTTAAGCGGCCTAACCCGTTTGTGTCCGCCGCTTGGACCGGCCAAAATGCGGCTTAGAAAGCCATCCCTACTTCTTCTCGTCCACGACCTCGGCATCAATGATCGGGCCTTCGTCCCTGCCCTTCTTTTCGGAATCTTTCGGTTCGGCCTGGCCGCCCCCCGCACGGCTTGCGCGTGCTTTTTCAGCCGCTGCACGGTACAACTCAGCCGAAACAGCATGCCATGCCTCGTTCAGGCGCTCGGTCGCCGCGCGGATCGCAGCCGTATCGTTACCCTTCAGGGCCTCTTTGACCTCTTCAATTGCCTTTTCGATCTTGGCCCGGTCGCCGCTCGAAATCTTGTCCTTGTTCTCACGCAGCATCTTCTCGGACCGGTACACGGCGTTGTCGGCCTCATTGCGCGCCTCAGCCGCCTCGCGTTTCTTGCGGTCTTCCTCGGCATACAGCTCGGCCTCACGCCGCATGCGCTCGACCTCTTCCTTGGTCAACCCGCTACTGGCGGTGATGGTAATCTTCTGCTCTTTGCCTGTGCCGAGGTCTTTCGCGCTGACATGCAAGATACCGTTGGCGTCAATGTCGAAAGTGACCTCGATCTGCGGCACGCCGCGCGGCGCAGGGGGTATGTCGGTCAGATGGAATCTGCCGATGGTCTTGTTGTCCTTGGCCATTGGCCGCTCGCCCTGGAGCACGTGTATTTCGACCGAGGTCTGGTTGTCGGACGCAGTCGAGAAAATCTCCGACTTGCGTGTAGGTATGGTCGTGTTGCGCTCGATGAGTTTGGTGAACACGCCGCCCAGCGTTTCGATACCCAGCGACAGCGGCGTCACGTCGAGCAGCAACACATCTTTCACTTCGCCTTTGAGCACGCCGCCCTGAATGGCCGCGCCGACGGCCACCACTTCGTCGGGGTTAACCCCCTGATGCGGTTGCTTGTTGATTAGTGACCGGGCGGTCTCGACCACTCGCGGCATGCGCGTCATGCCGCCGACCAGGACCAGTTCATCTATCTGGTCCGGGGTTAGCCCAGCGTCTTTGAGGCAAGCTTTCACTGGGCCGACAGTGCGCTCGAACAAGTCCTCGCACAGTTGCTCCATCTTAGCGCGGGTCAAGCGCATGCTGATGTGCTTCGGCCCGGTCGCGTCGGCGGTTATAAATGGTAAATTGATGTCGTACACCAGCGCCGAGCTGAGCGCGATTTTGGCTTTCTCGGCCTCTTCCTTGATCCGCTGAAGTGCGTCCGGTTGCTTGCGGAGGTCAATCCCGTGTTCCTTTTTGAACTCGTCCAGAATCCAGTCCATTATGCGGGCGTCCCAGTCGTCCCCGCCCAAGTGCGTGTCGCCATTGGTGGCCTTGACTTCGAAGACGCCGTCACCGATCTCGAGCACGGAAATGTCGAACGTACCGCCGCCAAGATCGTACACGGCGATTCGCTCGTCTTTCTTCTTGTCTAGGCCGTAGGCGAGCGAAGCCGCTGTCGGCTCGTTAATTATGCGCAAAACTTCCAACCCCGCGATCCTGCCTGCATCTTTGGTCGCCTGCCTCTGCGAGTCGTTGAAATACGCAGGCACAGTAATGACTGCCTGGGTTACTTTTTCACCGAGCCGCATTTCGGCATCGGCCTTGAGTTTTTGCAGGATCATGGCCGAAATTTCGGGTGGGCTGAACCGGCGGCGTTCACCTTTGACCTCGACTTCGACATGCGCATCGCCGTTGGGCGCCTCGACCACCTTGTATGGCACACGCTTTATTTCTTCGGTCACTTCGCTGTATTTGCGGCCCATGAACCGCTTGATGGAATAAATCGTGTTTTGAGGATTGGTCACGGCTTGGCGCTTGGCTGCGTCGCCAACCAGCCGCTCGCCATCCTTGGTGAAGGCTACAATCGAAGGGGTCACGCGCCGGCCTTCCGAATTTTCCAACACGACCGGCTCGCCGCCTTCCATCACTGCCATGCACGAGTTAGTCGTGCCCAGGTCAATGCCTAAAACCTTGCCCATAAGCCTGATGGTCAAAATTCACTTCAGTTACCAGTTTTCTCCAAGCACCTGCAGTGCCAGTTTAGTGGACGTGTATATAAATTCCTGATCATTAGCATGTTAAACCATCACAAGGCAAACTACTACTGGCAGTTGAGTGAGTCATTATGGCACTAAAAGACCCGGCTACAGGCGCAAGTTGGCGCGCAGAGTCAGTGGACTGGTTGTCGAAAGTGTATCTACTTGCTACCAAGTTTGAGTGCTGGCAGCGCGGCCAAGTCGGGCGGAAGTTTGTGCGGCTCGAACGTTTCCAAATGAATTGTGAGCAACTTGAAGAACGGCACATCGAACTGGGCGGCGCCATCGGAACGGTCAACCACGGCCGCGACCCCTATAACCACCCCGCCGGCGTTCCTTACGATCTCGATCGTTTCGTTGACGCGCCCGCCGCGTGTCACCACGTCTTCTACAACGAGCAACCGTTCGCCGGGCGCGATGGTAAATCCGCGGCGCAACGCGAGCTTACCGTCCTCTTTTTCCACAAAAATGAACCTGGCGCGGAGCTGGCGCGCAACTTCTTGGCCGATGGCTAGCGCACCTAATGCAGGTGAAACTACTGTCTGCACCTGAAGATGTTTCACAAGTCCAGCGAGTGCGCCGCCGAGCTTTTCAAGTACGTCTGTGTGTTGGAATGCCAGGGCGCATTGGATGTAATGCCGGCTGTGCAATCCGCTGCGTAAAATGAAATGGCCTTCCAGGAATGCGCCCGTGTCTTTCAGGAGCTTGATCACTTCCGCCTCGGTCATATTTGCAGCCGAGTCTCAACTGCGCTCACCAGAATTTCAAGCATGAACCGGCGCGGTAGCGCGGCGCCCGTAACCACAGGCGCGTTGGTGCCACACCGCATTCGCTCTCAGAGGCCCAATGTGAAAGCAAAATTCGTGCTTGAAAAAACCGTGCGTCTGGTGCCAAATGCTCGGTACGCCTTGGGTTTATGGAGTTAGTGGACATTTTGACCAAAGACCAGATTGTGCCCGAACTACGGGCCACGGACCGGTGGGAGGCCATAGACGAGCTTGTGCAAAAGTTGGCCGAGGCGGGTAAAATTCCCCCAGCGAGCCAGGCAGCGATCGCTGCTGTGGTCAAAAAGCGCGAATCTTCGATGAGCACAGGCATCGGCTTCGGCATCGGCCTACCACACGCCTCGACAGACCTGATCACCGAGGTAACAGGTGCACTCGGGCGCTCGACCAAGGGCGTAAATTTCGACGCGCTCGATAACCAACCGGTCAAGCTGGTCATGCTGTTCCTAGTGCCCCAGGGCCAGTTCCAAAAACACCTCCACACTTTGGCCAACATAGCGAAGCTGCTGCACAAAGCCGAGCTGCGCCAAGCGCTGGTCGAAGCGCCGGATGCAGAAGCGATGCTGGCGGTCATCAGATCGTACAGCAAAAAATGATTCCGCTGGCAACGCCTGAGGCAGATCGTGGCCGATGCGGGCTGTAGTCGGCCATAACGCAAGATGGGCATTCCTCAACAACTGGAGGCGAGGCTGCGCGAGGCCGCCCGTGTTGTGTTGCCCGACGCCGACACGGCCGGGTTGCTCGTGCGCCCGTGCGCCGACAAACGGTTCGGGGACTACCAAACAAGCGGGCTAATGCCGCTGGCCAAAGCGCGCGGACTCGACCCGCGCAAACTTGCCGCTGAGGTCTGCGCGAAACTTGACGTGCGTGACCTGTGCGACGAAGTGACCGCAGCCGGTCAGGGATTCATCAACTTTAGACTTAAGCCTGCCGCGTTGGTTCCTGTGTTCGAGGCCGCTGCGCGCGGTGAACACCTGTTCTTCGACAAGGCTACTGTGCCCCGCACAGTGGTGGTGGACTACAGCTCGCCAAACGTAGCCAAGCCGATGCATGTGGGTCATATCCGCTCGACCATCATAGGCGATAGTATAGCGCGGATTCTGCGGCTGCTCGGGCACCGAGTCATTACGGACAATCATATTGGCGACTGGGGCACGCAGTTCGGCATGCTACTGCTTGGGTGGAAACGCTACCTGAACCCCGCTGCGCTGGAGTCGGACCCGATCGCCGAAATGGAGCGCGTGTACAAGCTGGTCAATGCCGAGTGCGAAAAAGACCCGGCCACACTACAAGCTGCGCGCGCAGAATTGGTCAAGTTGCAGCGTGGCGACCCGGAAAACAGGCGGCTGTGGGAACAGATGGTTACGCTTTCACGCCGCGAGTTCGACCGCCTGTACGCGCGGCTGGATGTGCAGTTTGATTACACGCTTGGGGAAAGCTTTTACAATCCGCGTCTCGAACCGCTGGTTAATGAATTCGTGGCGCGCGGCATCGCGCGGGAAAGCGAGGGCGCAATCGTCGTGTTCTTCGACGAGCCCGCTGATGCCGAGTTGCGGAACTACCCGCTTATCATCCGCAAGAGTGACGGCGCGTTCAACTACGCGACGACCGATCTGGCCACACTTGTTTACAGGATCGAGACCTGGCGGCCAGACGAAATTATTTATGTGACCGATGCACGACAAAAGCTGCACTTTGCGCAAGTCTTTGCTGCGTTCCGGCGGTTCATGCCGGAGGCGCGCGTGCGCCTGGCACACGTGTGGTTCGGCACCATCCTTGGCGAGGACGGGAAACCGTTCCGCACGCGCGCAGGGGACACTGTCAAGCTGGCAGACCTGCTCGATGAAGCTGAAGAACGCGCGCTGAAAATCGTCACCGAGAAGAACCCCAGTTTACCCGAGGCGCAGCGCCGCGAAATCGCGCGGGTAGTAGGCATTGGCGCGGTTAAGTACGCCGACCTAATGCAAAACCGCGAGACCGACTACGTTTTCCGCTGGGACAAACTGCTCGCGTTGGACGGCAACACTGCACCGTATCTGCAATACGCTTACACGCGCATTGCCAGCATATTTCGGAAAGGCCAAGTAGCGCAAATCGAACCCCGGCTCGTTTTCGAGGCGCCGGAAGAGCTGGCCCTGGCCAAGCATATGTTAAATTTCGGGCTTGTGCTCGAAAACGCAGCGAACGAGTACCGCCCGAATTTCATTTGCAATTTCCTGTACGAGCTGGCTGTGCGATTTAGTGCCTTTTACGAGAATTGCCCGGTTCTGCAAGCGCCGGAACCGCTGCGGCTCTCGCGTCTGACGCTTTGCCACCTTGCAGCACAAATTCTCAAGACCGGGTTGGGTGTGCTCGGCATCCGTACACTGGAGCAAATGTAACACGACCATCTGCGGGGCACCCTACCCACTGGAGCGCAATACCGAATCGTGGGGGCAACAATCAGAGCGGACATTTCACTGCCCATGCACGCCCACCCGGACCTGTTTCGCTGTTAATAACGAACCCAGCTATTTGAGGATTAGCCCGCACCGTTACCGCCCCAAGGCTGGGCTACGCACCTCGCAAAACAACCAATTCCAATGCCGCTAGCACTCAAGCTAGGCATGCAACAAGGCGCAATTTACAAAGCTTTGGCGTGAACCAACGCTTGCTTTGGAATCTGACCTTGTTCATGCTTTGGTGCTACAATGTTGTTGGTAAAAAAGCTTTGCGTGTATCCGGCTATATTTGCCGCCCAAATCCAGCTAGCCGCTTTGGCCACCGAAGGACCGCTGCTCCTTTGGTCCACGAACGCCGGTGTCCCGGGAAATAACACCTCGTGGATTCACGATGCTTATCCGATCGGGAACGGCAAACTCGCAGCAATGGTCTATGGCGGAGTCGCCACCGAGGAAATTCAGTTCAACGAGGACACCATCTGGATCGGCCAGCCGCATTACTATGAGAACCCAAACACGACCCCGCAGCGGTTGGCCGCCATGCGTGACAAGGTGTTCAGCGGGTCGAATATTTGGGCTGAGGCGCAAGCATACCTAATGAGCCAGCCGCTACGTCAGGCCTCGTACCAGCCCGCGGGCAGCTTGATATTGAGCTTCCCGCACGCGGGCGCAACGAACTACAGGCGCACGCTCGACTTGGAAACCGCGACTGTGACCGTGCGTTACGAGCACGCAGGCGTCACATACACGCGCGAGGTATTCGCCAGCGCGCCGAGCAACCGCGTGATAGCTGTCCGGCTCACGGCCAGTCAACCGGGCAGAATTGCGTTCACATGCAATTTCACGACACCGCAGCCGTCGAATTCGGTTTACAGAGCCGGTTCCGATCTGGTGCTGCGCGCAAGAGTGAGCGTCAAGCCGCGTCCGGAGTACTTCGCTACAGGCTTAACGAACGCAATCGAGTACGAGGCACGGGTTCGCGTCATTGCAGAGGGCGGCACGGTAACATTCGGCCCGACCTCGGTCACAGTGACCAACGCCGATGCGGTGACAATCTTGCTTGCCGTCGCTTCGAACTTTGTCCGGTTCAACGATATAAGCGCCAACCCAAGCCTGATTTGCTCGAACGTCATCGCTGCTGCCGCGGCGCTACCGTACGAGCAGTTGCGCGCCGGCCAGCTTGCGGACTACCAAGCCCTGTTCAGGCGCGTGCGCCTGGAGCTTGGCGCGACCTGGAAAACGAACCTGCCGACAGGCGAACGCGCCAAGCGCGCACACGAAGGTGATGATCCTCAACTCGTAACTTTGTATTTCCAACTGGGCCGGTACTTGATGATTGCCGGCTCACGCCCCGGGTCGCAGCCGCTGAACCTGCAAGGCAAATGGAACAACACAACAAACCCGAGCTGGGAAAGCAAAATGACGCTCAACATCAACCAAGAGATGAACTACTGGGGCGCTGAAATGTGCAACCTTTCCGAGTGCCACGAGCCGTTGTTCGACATGATTGCAGACCTGGCCGTGACAGGCGCGCGGGTCGCGCGCACAAACTATTTCTGCAGGGGCTGGGTCGTGCACCACAATACCGACTTGTGGCGCGGCGCCGCGCCGATCAACGGCGCAGACGGCATCTGGCCGTGCGGCGGCGCATGGTTATGCCAACACCTCTGGTGGCATTACCAGTACACCGGCGATACAAACTGGCTGGCCAGTTTCGCCTATCCGCTCATGAAAAGCGCAGCCGAGTTTTTCGTGGACTTCCTTATCCCGCACCGGTCGAACACTGCCTGGCTGGTGACGAACCCGTCATACTCGCCTGAACACGACCACCCCACGTTCAGGGTCCCAAATGTGGCCGGCCCGACCATTGACAACCAACTCGTGCGCGACCTGTTCAACAACGTGGTTCGCGCAAGCGAGGTGCTGGGCGTAGACGCAGCATTCAGGACCAACCTACTCGCCATCCGCAACCGTGTACCCCCGAACCTCATTGGCCGGCTCGGCCAAATCCAAGAATGGCTCGAAGACGTGGACAGCCCGACCGACACGCATCGGCACCTGTCGCACCTAGTCGCGCTTTTCCCCGGCGACGAAATCACGCCGTTCCATACCCCCGCGCATGCCGCTGCGGCTAAAGTCTCGCTCGATATCCGCGCCGGTGACAACTTGGGCAGTACAGGCTGGGACAAGTCATGGAAAATGTGCTGCCGCACCCGGCTGCTTGACGGCGACCGCGCATACCTGCTGTTGACGAATCTGTTCCGGAACTATGTCTCGACAAACCTGATGTTCACCGACGTGAACAACCGGCAGGTGGACGCCATTTTTGGCGCGTTGGCGGGCGTGACCGAGATGCTCTTGCAAAGCCACCGCGACGAATTGTTCTTGCTGCCAGCACTACCAAGCGCGCTGCCCACGGGTAGCGTGACCGGCCTGTGCGCGCGGGGCGGGTTCGAAGTGGCCATCCAATGGCAGAGCAACAAACTGGCTTGTGCCAGTATCATTTCCAAGCTTGGCAACACGTGCCGCGTCCGCTCGAGGTGGCCAATCGAAGTTTGGGATGGCACAAACCGGCTGAAAGCACAGATGGTGCAGCCGTGGCTCTGGGAGTTCCCGACCGAGCGGGGTCGAACCTACACAGTCGTGCCTGCGCAACTGGTCGAGGCGGAAACTCTGCCCATTAGCACCAGCCCGGGCGACACGGCCACGCTGGTTACAAACGCTGTTTACAGCAACCTGCGCGCGGTCGCGCTCGGTGCAAATGCGCCCGGCGATTTTATCACGTTCACCTTATCTAATGTTGCGCCGGGCAACTACCGCGTCCTGCTCGCTGCGGATGCGCGAACTAACTGCGCTGTGTTCCAATGCGCTATTGGCCCGTTCGGCGGGCCGCTGACCGAGTTGGGGCCCCCGCACGACACGTTTTCACCCACCAACTTTGTGTACTTTTTGCCGGTGAAACTCGCTGCGGCCACGAACCAATACGGGCTGTGGACAAACTTCCTCAAAGAATTCGACTGCGGCATATGGCGCGCCACCTCCAACGGCACATACCAACTCAGGCTTGCTGTCCTCGACAAGAACCCGGCCAGCAGTGGATTTAATGTCGTGGTGGATTACATCAGGCTTTGTCCCGTGCTACCCCCAGAACTGTCGAATTCGGCGCCGACGGACATCTCGATCTCGAACGACGCCGTACCCGAAACTGCGCCGCCGGGCACCACCGTCGGCGTATTCAGCACGGCCGATCCCGACGAAGCCGACTCGTTCACTTACAGCCTGGTGCCGGGTGTAGGCGCCACGGATAACGATTTTTTTTCAATAACCAACGCTGAGCTACGAACTGCTGCGCAGCTCGACTTCGAGTCGCGGCGAACCTGCAGCATTCGCGTCCGGAGCACGGACGCAGGAGGACTTTGGATCGAGAAAACTTTTACCATAAATGTCACCGACGTGAACGAGCCGCCGGCGCGGCCAATCAACATAGCGCCAGCGGACGGGGCGACAGGCCAGCCGGTAGCCCCCACATTGATCAGTTCCGCATTCGCTGATCCGGACCTCGGCGCCGAACACGCTGCAAGCCAATGGCACGTGTGGACTGTGCCCGAGGAAGTGCTCGCGTTCGACAGCGGCGAAGACCCTGTAAACAAGACCGCAATTACGATTCCGCCCGGCGCACTCTCGTACGGGGCAGCTTACCGATGGCAAGTCCGTTACAAAGACAACGGCGGGGCATGGAGCGAGTTTTCTGCACCAACAATTTTTACGACTATGGCACCGGGCATAATGGTAATGGCGCAGCAAGGGGAATTGCTCCTCGCATGGCCGACTAATGCAAACGGATTCGCACTCGAAAGCACAACGAATCTAACTGCGCCGACCTGGACTGCCGTATCCGCATCCGTATTTGCAGAAAACGGATCATTCAAACTCGCAGTGCCAATGACGAACCACCAAACTTTTTTCCGTCTCCGCAAACAGTAATCCAGACTCCATCTGGCGTACGCAGATGCCACCAGCGTCTCTGACACAGGCAAGAACCGAAGCTGTATTGCGTCCCGGACACGCGCTCGAGGTCAAGGCAGGTTTGGTGCATTGCGTCCGTGCGCATCAACTGGAGCCCAAAGTCGTGAAGCACGCACCAAGCCGAACGCACGGCCGTACCATGCCTGAATTCTGGATAAGCAATTGCCCAGAAAAACGACATCCGCGCTGCTACGGAAACCATCGGCTCGGCGCCAAAGTGGAGTCACGGCCGGTCGGGGAGCCGCCTGTTTCATCAGCGACTCCGGAGATGTTGCCCGGTGGCGGTGTCTATCCGGCGCAGCAGGTTACGCAGACGCAACAACAAATTTCGCGCCTTGTATTGCACGGGAAAGCCGCATGAGGGCTCACGCTATACAATCATTCACTCCAACACAGCCTTCGCGGGGCGGCGCGCACCTGACTCGGTGCTCGGGAGAACCAAGCGCAGGTGCGCTACGGCAAATGTTTTGCTCCTACGTCCGGAAGATGCGTCGTAGTAAATGGGTTTTCAGAACGGGTTTGCTCAAAAGCATCGCGGGCCTCAGTTTGATCTGGGTGCAGGCATGCTGTACGCCAGGTCAAGAAATTGACCTGGAGCCGGATGCGTCCCGGCCTGTGCTGACCAACATTTGGCAGATTTGGGAATTGCCGGCCGAACAACGCGACCTGCCACACCGGGTCCGAACCGAAGTAACCGTCTATTTCCACGACCCACACTGGGACGTGGCTTGGGGCGAATGCAACGGTGTGGCCACGTTCCTGCCCCTGGCAGGCTTACGAACCGGGCTTGCCCCAGGTCAAAAGGTGGCGATTGATGGCGTAATCGTCCCGCGTGCCCAAAGGCCTGATTGGGAAAAGACGCAACTGCGCGTGGTGGCGCAGAACGTGGAATTGAAGCCGGAGCCGGTGACAAATCTGTTTGCGGACCCGGGCCGGATGAAGGGGAAACTCGTGCTGGTCGAAGGGCTGCTCGATACCCAGACGAGTATTGACGCGAATCATCTTGCGCTAAACTTGCTCGCCGGCGAAACGGCCGCCACAGTGTACGTTTTGGTCCCGCAATCCGTCGCGGCACCCAGATTCAAGCCGGGCGATTTCATCCGGCTCAAAGGCATTTACGTGCCGCAATTCGATGCGGATGGAAACTTGAGCGAGCTCGTCTTGTGGGTTTCAACCCCGGAGGACATTGAACCGGTCGGCAGCTTGGGCACAGACCCGCGGTTTGCGCTGCCGTTGACCAAAAGCGCAGACATCCTGCCGCATGGCCCGACAAATCAGATGGTTCGCGTCGAGGGCACCGTGCGCAGACACGAACCGGGCAAGTGGATCGCCATTTGGGACGGCACCGGACTCGTCACCGTAAGCAGCAAGCAACTTTATCCAGTGCGCATCGGTGACCGAATCGAAGCGATTGGCTACCCGGACGTCATCGGCGTGGACAAGCGGCTCCGGCGCGGACTGTACCGGCTGCAATCGCCCGATAAGCTCGCCGGAGCGCAACCGGACACATCCCCGGTACTCCCCCTGCGCGCCGCAGAGCAGGTACGTTACCTCAGTGAGGAAGAAGCCGGCCGCGGGCTGCCAGTCGAGTTGCGCGGCGTGGTCACTTGGTGGCACAAACAGACCGGGTTCGCTTACATCGAAGACGCAAGCGGCGGCGTCCAGGTACTCAACCCGCACTGGGTTGACCCTGACAGTTGGAAGCCGGGCACCATAGTGATTCTGCGCGGGGAAACCTGCGCGGGCGAATACGCCCCGGCCATCACCAACGCGGTCGCGTGGCGCGACGGCTGGTGGGCACTCGGCCCCGGCAAGCCGATCACGCTCGAGCAGGCAATGACAGGCGCCGAAGACGGGCGCTGGATCGAAATCAGCGGTTACGTCCGGAGTGTTAACTACGTGGACGGGCTGATTAACCTGCGCATGAGCACTTCGACCGGCGAGTTCGATGTCTGGACACCCGCAACTCACCCATTGGATTGGCTCAAAGGCTCGATCGTGCGCGTGCGCGGTGTCTGCGCGGCTGTGGCGAACAAGCGGCGCCAGCTCACCGGCATCCAGGTGTTTTGCCCCGAACCCGGTCGGTTGATCGTCGAGGTGCCTGCGCCTGAGGACCCGTTCGCTGTGCCGCAGCGCGCCATAGTTGACCTGCGGAGGTTCAACATGGAAAGCGCGCTGCACAAGCGGGTCCGAACCTCCGGTACCGTCACGTTGCATGTCCCGGGTCAATACCTCTACATCCAGGACGCCAATGAAGGCCTTTTGATCCTGAGCGAACAGACCGAACCATTACAACTTGGCGAGGTGGTTGACGTTGTCGGGTTCCCAGGGAATCAAGGTCGGCGGTTCCTGTTGCGCGAAGCGGTGTACCGCCGCACAGGCCGCACCAACGCGCTGGCGCCTATCCAGCTAACTCAATACGAGGCCGTAAACGCAGACCTCGAAGGCCTCCTTGTCCGCAGCGAGGGCACATTGGCACACGTGGTCAACGCTGCGCCGGAAACACAACTCCTGATCCAAACAGCCCACGCAATGTTCAGAGCAATCCTCGATCAGTCCGATGCCCGCAGTACAGCCCAACTGCAACGGCTGCCCCGCGGCGCGCGCGTTGCCATAACTGGCGTGTATGAGGTCAACGCCGACGAATACGGTAAGCCGCGCGCGTTTATCCTGAGACTGCGCGGGCCGACTGACGTATCCGTGCTCAAAAAACCCCCTGTGTGGACCACGCCTCGGCTGAAACGCGTCGCACTAGGCACAGGCGTGTTGCTCTTGGGCGCGCTGTGTTGGAACGCAACCATGGCGCGGAAAAACCGCGAACTGCAACTGGCGCGCGCCGCACTCCAAGCGGCCAACGCGGAGCTGGAAGAACGTGTGCGCGAACGCACGCGCGAGCTGCAAGACCAGGTCGCGGCCAAAGAGCAGGCCTACAAACAACTCGAACAGGCGCAGCAGAGCTTGATGCAAGCCTCCAGACGCGCGGGCATGGCCGAGGTCGCCACAAGCGTACTACACAACGTCGGCAATGTGCTCAACAGCGTCAACATCTCCATTTCCATGCTCAACGAGCGCCTACAGCAACTCCGCGTCGAAAACGTAACCAGGGCAGCTCAGTTACTCAAAAAACCTTCAGAAGAACTTTCCCGGTTCCTCACCGACGACCCAAAAGGCAGGTCACTGCCCGAGTACCTTGAGAAACTCGGCGAAACACTGACGCAAGACAAACATGCGCTCCAAGCCGAAGTCAAAACGCTCATGAAAAGCGTCGAGCACATCAAGGTCATCGTCTCGATGCAGCAAAGCCTGGCCAAGAAAGGCGGGGTGCTGGAACAAGTGGACATCACGGAGCTGGTTGAAGATGCCATACAAGTAACCGCACCGGCCTACGACAGGCACCAAATCGAGCTGGTTAAAGAGTACGGACCGGTCGAGCCAGTCCTGGTGGACAGACACCTCGTAATGCAAATACTGATCAACCTCCTCACTAACGCAAAGCAGGCCTTGATGGGCAAGACTTCCGACAAAAAGGTCATCGTCCAGGTCTCAATGCCGCAGCCCGATAAGGTCCGCGTCAGCGTTACGGATAACGGGATCGGGATCCCACCCGAAAACCTCGACAAAATTTTCACTCAAGGATTCACAACTCGCCCAGACGGGCACGGGTTCGGCCTGCACAGCGGCGCCAACGCGGCCAAACAACTCGGCGGCTCGCTCACTGCCTACAGCAAAGGCCCTGGACACGGCGCAACTTTTACACTCGAGCTGCCCGTCGGCGGACCAAAAACGCTCAAAAAAATTGCTAAATCGGACACAACAGTCCTTGTTAAACACGGCTGAGTTCAAACCGGCTCCAGTGGCACGCGCGCCCGAACCCTTAACCGTGCCGGCGCAACAGGGCACAAAAACCAACAAACCCGCTCACTGACGCATGCCGCCACCCGGTATCCGCGCCAGTCCGCCGCACGCCAAGACTTGCGCGCGCCATGGCGGCTCTGGCATGCTTTGCGCCCCATGACAGTCTCGATAATTTTGGCGCATCCTTCGCCCGGCAGTTTTAACCATGCCATCGCTCAGACCGTTTTGACCACACTCCAGGCAAACGGTCACCGGACACATTTCCATGACCTGTACGCTGAAGGATTCGACCCAGTGCTCACAAAAGCCGAACTGGCAAAAGACGCGGAGCTGCCCGCCCAAATCGAACAGCATTGCCGCGAAATTTGCGAAGCCGACGGTATAGTAATCGTGCACCCGAACTGGTGGAGCGCGCCCCCGGCAATCCTGCGCGGATGGGTTGATCGCGTGTTCAGGGCCGGACGGGCATACAATTTTATACCCGACGGCGCCGGCGGGGCCAAGCCGGTCGGGCTGCTCAAAGCCAGCATTGCATTGGTGTTCAACACTGCGAACACGCCGCAACATCTTGAAGAGCAGCTTTACGGCGACCCGCTCCAGACGCATTGGATCAAGTGCGTCTTCGGCCTGTGCGGTATCCGCACCGTGGACCGGCGCAACTTCGCCCCGGTCATCACCAGCACGCTCGAACAGCGCCAAGCTTGGCTCGCCGAGGTTAAGGAAATCGTCCAAAAGTATTTCCCGGTCCAGCCTTGAACTACACACTGACCGCACAATCAAAGCGCGACCTAAACCCGGCGAGCACCGCACCAGGCACCGCAGGGCTTGTCGAAATTTCGCATTCGAACTCGATGAAATGGATTGATCTGTGAAAAAGTGGCCTAGGCACAACACACATTCGGGGGTAAACGCATGAATGCACTCCGCGCGTTCCTGGCTCGTTCGCCTGTACTCGCACGCGTGGCACCGTTTGCCGTGTTCGTGCTGCTCACGCTGTGCCAAGGATGGTTCGGCGAAGCGGGGAAATACTGGTTCTATGCTGCTAAGACCGTTGTTGGCGCTGTTCTCGTTTGGGCAAGTTGGCCGTTGGTGACCGAGCTGCGGATCAATTTTAGCCTGGCGGCTGTGCTCGTCGGCGCTGCTGTGTTCGGTTTATGGATCGGGACGGAAAGCACATGGACGACGCAATCGGGGCTGTGGGCCAAGCTCGGCCTGGCAACAACACTGGGGCTTGCACCAAAAGTTTGGAACCCGCACGAGTATTTCGGGCAAGACTCGGCATTGGCTTGGGGCATGGTGCTGATCCGGCTCTTCGGATCAACAGTCGTGGTGCCGCCCATCGAAGAGGTTTTCTACCGGTCGTTCTTGTACCGCTATCTTATTAACCCGGATTTTACCAGCGTGCCGCTCGGCAGATTCGCCCTTGGACCGTTTGTCCTGACCGCACTGGTGTTCGGATTCGCACATCGGGAATGGTTCGCAGGCATTCTTTGCGCAGCAGCGTATCAAGGCCTTGTCATTTGGAAGAACAGGTTGGGCGATGCAATTGCAGCTCACGCCGTCACAAATCTGCTACTCGGCATCTGGGTGGTTATGCGCGGGCAATGGCAGTTCTGGTAACGGCATCGGCCGCGCCAGACACAGCCACCCTCCACACTCACGGCTTGCTTGTTATTTTCGACCAATCGAGTCCGCGCCATGCCGCGTACAGCGCAAACGCTTTCTCATGTTGAATAAGCACCGCACGCACTACGCTCGAATCGTCCGCACGGCCCAGGCCTAGGACAGAATCGGGAATAATGCCGATCTTCTTGTGCGCGTAGATCAGTGCAAAAATCGCCTGCGCAATGGCCACATAGGGCAAGTCTTTGTACGCGCCCTCCAGCGCGTCTTCAACTGCATCGGCCAAAAACTCGAGCTGATCAACCAGATGTGGAAACTGCGGGGCCGAAATCTGCGTGAACTCAAGTTTCCAACTTGGGAGCAGTCGCAGCACCTTTTCAGCAATCGCCGGCGTGATGGTGTTCGCACCATTGTTTACAAACTTGACGATCTCCGCCATGCCCCGAACCTTAACCGGACGGGCACCGAACAGGAAGGCCAAAAAATTCAGCCGGCGTGCGGCCGCTCGACCACACTCGCGGTAGGATCGTGCTTTGTCACGACAGCGGCTCAGCACCAGCAAGTGCCGCAGTCCGACACCGAGGGCACGGTAACACACATCAGTGCAACGACTGTTTGTAACGCAACCTTTAGGCCGAATGAGCCATGCGTAGAGCTGGCACAGGAACGCGCTCATTCCATGTCTTCCATCTAGTGTAGCTGCGCTTGTCAAAGCGCAGACGAGCTTTTGGGCCCTAGCGCTCGCTCACTCAGCGCCGCAAGGCGCGCCAGACAAAAGCCTGTTTGTAGTACAGCCTTTAGGCTGAACGCCCGTTTCCTTGGGCTTGCACGGCCTGTGTGCATTTCCAGTACAGCAGAATCGGTGATCGGCGGAGTCCACGTTTTTACAAACGTGGCTACGGTCGCCACCCCGTAGCTGCGCTTGTCAAAGCGCAGGCGGCACACGGTGGACTCAGCGTCGTGTCGGCCTCACGCGGCTTTTGCACCTTGTGCGGAACAGTAGCGCCCTCAGGCGCGACAGATTCATAGCCCACCACGTAAGTGGTGGGTAACGGTACACAACCCACACCAAAGTCCCCTCAGGGACGACAGAGCCGATCTCCGGTCAAACTCGTGCCCCGGCGCACGGACATCGGTAAGCGGGTTACAGCTCGATACGCTCGTTCTTGATCGGATTCACGCTTGGGCACCTTAACAGGAGGTCCTGTCGTCCCTTACGGGACTGAGCAGGTGTTTGGGGCACCTCCGTTCCCACCGTTAACACGGTGGGCTAGTGTCTGTCGCCCTACCGGGCTTTGGCAGTCGTAACCGTAGCTGCGCTTGTTAAAGCGCAGT
>JANWZY010000079.1:2184-11278 GCA_025061935.1 Verrucomicrobiia bacterium | reverse complement strand
TGGTATGCCAACGCCCATTGTGAACCCGAATGCAAGCAGGCCTAGGGTCATCGAGACTGGGAACGCCTGGCGGATGATGTCGTTGACTGAGTGGCTGCGATACTTAAGCGACGGGCCGAGATCGCCGCGCGCAAGGTCAGCGAGGAATCTGAGGTATTGTTTGGTGACCGGTTCGTCGAGGTGATACTTGGCGCGGATTTGGCGTTCGATCTCGGGCGATGCGGGCGCGCGTTCGCGGTCGAACGGGCCGCCCGGCACGAGCCTGACCAGCCCGAACGCAATCAGGCTGATCAGCAGCAGCAAAGGGAAGGCAAGAAGAAGACGTTTCAGGAAATACATGTCAGGCGAGAGTCGAGGGTCGAGGGCCGAGGGCTTTGGTGTGGCCTCGACGCACAAAGGGGGTTTTTGAGACTTCTACGGATAATGACCGGTTGAGTGTGGCAATGCGTTTGGCGAGGCGTTCGATTCTGTCCAAAAGCTGGTCGAGTTCGGCTTCGCTTACATAGCCTTCGTCAAGTGCGAGGAATAGATCGGAGGCGACTTCCATGAGTGAACCGTAAGCTTGCTCAAGGAAATGCGCGAAATCCTTGTCTGAGTTGCGGCCCGAGCCTTCGGCAGTGTTCGAGACGACCGAAATTGAGGCGCGGCGAATCTGCGTGGTCATGCCAAACATTTCAGTTCGCGGGAATTTGCGGGTGAGCTGGTAGATTGAATGGTTGATTGCTCTGGCGTCCTGCCAGACCTCGAGCTTCTCGAAACGGAATCGCGGTCTCATTTTCGATTAACTTTATCTGGATGCCACATGGGCAAACGGTTTTGGCAAAGTGCCACGATACGGCGCATTATGGCCCTCGGCCATCGGCCCCCGACCCCCGACCAGTTTTGCGAATGGCATTTAGCGGATGCAAGTCGAGGATGTTCGGGTAAATTCCTTGCACGCGGTTGGTGTCATAGAAATTGATGCCAGCGTAAAAGTAAAGCGGCACGATCGGCACCTCCTCGGCTACCAAGATTTTCTCGGCTTCATAAAACAGCGCGGCGCGCAGTTTTTTATCGGTCTGCATGTTTGCCTGTTTGATCAGCTCGTCGTACCGCGCGTTTTTCCAGCCGGTCCGGTTGTTACCGCTGGTGCTTAAGAAAATGTCCAGGAACGTGTTCGGGTCGTTGTAGTCTGCGACCCAGCTCGAACGCGATATATCGTAATCGAGCCGCGACTGGGCGCTGAAGAAAATTTTGCGCTCGAGCTGGCGCAGTTCGACTTCGACGCCGAGTGCTTGGTGCCACATCTGCTGCAGCTCGACGGCGATCTTGGCGTTCAATTTGGCCGGGCCGAGCGCGGACGCGTCGAAGCTGTACTGCACGCGCGGGAATCTTTTGCCGTCCGGGTACCCGGCCTCGGCGAGCAGGCGCCGCGCCTCGACTGGGTTATAGTCGAGACCTGCGGGTGGGGTGTAGTCTGCCACGCCGTCGGGCGTGAAGTGGGTTGCAACTTTTTCGCCTGCGCGCGTGATTTTTTCGACGATGCGGCGCTTATCAATTGCCATTGCGAAAGCTTTGCGTACTCGAACGTCGTCGAATGGCGGTTTGGTGACATTGAACCGGATGAAATACGTGCCGAGGTAATCAAACCTGTGGCAATCGGGCCGCTGCAGGAGCAGATCGAGCAGCTCGACCGGGACCATGTCTTTGTCGAGGATGACGTCTGCAGCGCCGGTTTCGTACAAGTTCAGCGCTGTGTTCGGCGCGCCCACAGGTAGGAAATCAATTACCTCGGTGTGTGTGTTCGCCGCGTCCCAGTACCGGTAATTTTTGCGGAGGCGCACGCGATCGTTCATGCGCCAGAAGACAAGCTCGTACGGGCCGCTGGTTGGCAGCGGGCGCGCGTGGATCCAGCGGTCCCCGTGTTTTTCGATGACACTTTTAGGCACGACCGCGAAAGCTGGGAGCGCACATAACTCCAGAAAGAACGGTGCCGGGTGCTTGAGCTCGACCTGAAGCGTCCGTGCGTCAAGTGCGCGTAGGCCTACCGTACTCGGGTCTTTGTTTGTCGCGTTGTAGTATTCTTCGGCGCCTTTGATGTAAAAGAACTGGCCTGCATAATCCGCACCCGTGGCTGGGTCGAGCACGCGCAGCCAAGAAAAAATCACGTCGTGCGCGGTGATAGGCTCACCTGTCGACCACACGGCGTTGGTACGGATGCGGAACGTGTAGGTGCAGCCGTCAGGCGAAGTTTCCCAGCTTTCAGCAAGCCCTGGGACGGGTTGACCGGTTTGCGGGTCGGGCCGTGTTAATCCCTCGAACAGGCCCTGGGCAATACGCATTTCGGCGAACCCGGTCATGATAGCCGGGTCGAGCGTTTCTGGCTCGGTACCGTTGATTATGACCAGGTCGGCCCGGTGTTCGGTAGCGCAGCCTGCGAGCATCACGAGCGTACAGGCTATGCTTGAGCAAACCAGCTCGCGTAAAAGCTGGATTAAACGGGGGCAAGGCTGTGATTTACCTCTGTCAAGAACAGGACACGCGCGTTTAACCAGCGCGCTTTTTTTGCGTGCATTCGCCCGCACGAGCGGGAGTGTACAACAAACCGCGCGCAGTTTGCTATCGTTACTGAGCTGGTTGCGCAGGGGCAGGTTGACCTTGCTGCGGCTGGCCCGGTTGCGGGACAGGTGCTGCGCTTGGGCTTGGTTGGTTCTGCGCTTGCGCCTCTTGCGCCGGGACCGCAGCCGGCGGTTGCAATGCGCCTGACGAGGCCGGACCTGGCGCAGGGACGCTACGTGTGACAGGCTGCTGCTGTTGTGGCTGGGCCGGGCCGCTTGGCGCCAATGGCAGCGGCGTCGGTTGAGCCTGTTGCTCGACCTGTTCTTGGAACGCGCGCTTCGATTTGTGGTAATGCGCGCTTTGGAACAGGCCGAGAATGAAACTCAGGCCAAGGAACACGGCTGCGGTGTATTTCGTGGCTTTGGTCAACACGGTGCCGGAGCCGGGGCCGAACAGCGCGTCGGCGGCGCTGCCGCCGAAAGCCAGGCCAAGCCCGGTCTCACGCTTCGGCAGTTGAATGAGCACCAGGAAAATCAGGACGATACAGTTGAGTATCAGCAGTACCGTCAGGATGCCGATTAGCAGTCCCATACCGTTAAGCGTTTAGATCGAGTTTTTTATTATTTCCGCGAAGCTACGCGCTTCTAGGGACGCGCCGCCGACCAGCGCGCCGTCAACATCAGGCTGACTCATCAGTTCGCGCGCGTTCGACGGTTTGACGCTCCCACCATACTGTATTCTGACCCTGCGCGCAACGGCCTCGCCGAACATTGTGGCGATGAGTTTCCGGATAAACGCATGCGCTTCCTGCGCCTGCTGGGGAGTGGCATTTTTGCCCGTGCCGATGGCCCAAACAGGCTCGTAGGCAATAATGGTTTCCTCCATTTGCTCAGGCGTCAGGCCGCTGAGGCTGCCGCGCACTTGTTTTTCAAGGACTTTTTCTGTCTGCCCGGCTTCGCGTTCGGCCAATGTTTCGCCCACGCATATGATCGGCTTGATTGCTGCGGCGTGTGCGGCACGGGCCTTTCTGGCCACACTAGCGTCTGTTTCGCCGAAGTATTGGCGGCGCTCGGAATGGCCCAAGATGACATACCGCACCGAGAACTCTTTGAGCATTGCAGCGCAGATTTCGCCCGTGTAGGCGCCGAAGTTGTTCTCGTTCATGTTTTGTGCGCCGAGGCGAATGTTCGAGTCCAGGATCGCTTTGGACACTGCGTCTAAGGCCGTGAACGGTGGGCACACCACGATGTCCACCTCTTTCACGTTCGCCAGTTCGCGCTTGAGGTCGTTTACGAGCGCGACTGCTTCGGCAACCGTTTTGTTCATTTTCCAGTTGCCTGCGATGATTAGCTTGCGCGCTTTGTCCATTGTTGGGTGGTTTAGAAGTTAAACCGTTGAAGCGTCAATGACTTTTTGGGCCAGATGAGCTGCGGCCAACATGCTTGCAGATTTAGATCGCACAGCTTGGTAGCCCCGCCCGGGCCCGCTTTTACCGGCTACAGCAGCAGCCTGTAGGCTTATCAGTCAACGCTGCAACACCTGGCAATACGGCGCCTTCGAGGAACTCCAGGCTTGCGCCACCGCCGGTGCTCATGAAAGTGATGCGGTCGCCGAGTTTCGCCTTGTTGATTGCCTTGATACTATCGCCCCCGCCGATGATGCTCTTGGCGCCTTTGGCCGTGGCTTCTGCCACTGCGCGCGCAATTGCGAATGTGCCTTCGGCGAACCTGCTGTCTTCGAACATGCCCATTGGGCCGTTCCAAAGGATGGTCTTTGCTTTAAGCACTTCGGCCGAGTACGCCTTGACGGTTTCGGGGCCGATATCGAGTCCGGCGGCATCGTCTGGGCAGTTCATGTCCGAATTCACGCGGATGTTTGTGTAATCCATTACCGGTTTGCCTTTCTTGTCGAGTTTGTCGGTCTTGACCGGTACGGCAATCACATCGTCCACTGGGAGCATGAACTTTACGTTGAGGCGTTTCGCCTTTTCCAATGCCGCGTTTGCGACCTCGATCTTGTCAGGCTCGACTAGTGATTTGCCAACCTTATAGCCTTGCGCGAGCCGGAACGTGTACACCATTGCACCGCCGATCAGTACCGTGTCGGCTTTTTCAAGTAGTTTGTTTATCACATTGATTTTGTCCGACACTTTGGCGCCGCCCAAAATGACCACGAACGGTCTGGCCGGGTTTTCCAGCTCGTCGCCGAGGAATTTCAGTTCCCGTTCCATGAGTAAGCCTGCAGCGCATACGCCGCCGCGCTTGGCGATCACGCGCGCGACCCCTTCGGTCGAAGCATGCGCGCGGTGCGCCGATCCGAAAGCGTCATTTACGTACACGTCTGCGAGCTTGGCCAATTGTTCTGCGAAACCTGGATCGTTCGCTTCTTCTTCAGGATGGAACCGTACGTTTTCGAGCAGGAGCACTTCGCCAGGCTTGAGCGCCGCAACGGCGTTTTCAGCTTCGGGCCCGATGCAGTCTTCGGCAAACGCCACCGGCTTGCCCAGCAGCTCTTGGAGCCGCGCGGCGACCGGCCGCAGCGACATGCTCGGCTCGCGCTTGCCTTTGGGCCGGCCCAAGTGCGAGGCAAGGATGACTTTCGCACCGGATTTGATCAGCAACTCGATTGTGGGCAACGTTTCGCGTATTCGTGTGTCGTCCGTGACGACCATTCGGCCGTCTTTTTCTTCCATCGGGACGTTAAAATCCACGCGCACAAAGACGCGTTTGCCCGTCACGCTTATGTCTCTGACAGTCAGTTTTGCCATAGGCTTCAAAAGTGAGCGCCCCAAGATACCGGATAAATGGCTTGAGTCAAAGGCGAATTAATGCGCCTCTTGGCATTGAACCTGAAGCCCTTCCCGGGCCAACGTGGCAGGGGACCTGGTGCGGCACCCGATTTTTCCCCGTGGTCTGGTTGACGCGATTTCAGAAACTCACTTCAAGCGCTCCGGGAATGCGAAAAAACTGTGGGTATTGGTACCAAGGTTGGGATTGGTGTAGAGGTTTACCGATTCGGTAAAACGATGCCGGCGAGTGCGAGCACACTGTCAGTGGGACGGTAATCTATCAGCGTGGCCAGTTCCGGCATTTGCTTGGAGACTGCGCGCTGCCCCTATGGGGGATCATGCTGTTGCGAATATTTGGCGCTCTTAGGAAGTGTCGCGGCTTATGGCTGATCATGCTCGGTTTATTCCGGCCAATTTTCTTGCGCGCAAATGGCCAGATCGCTCAGATTTCCCGCACGCATGATGCGGACGCAGTTGGGCCGAGCCGTTAGCGTTGCAGCGGTGCTTTGGGCGTTTATAGCCGTGGCTGAAGCGCCTGCGCGCGGCCTTGCCGAGCTCGGTGCCGGTGCCCGCGCGCACGTGCGTGTCACAGACTGGGCGCGTTCAAACGGGTTCGATGTGACGTGGTTGAGGCGGGGTGAAGCGCTCCGGATCGGGAACGGCACTGTCGCGTTGGTTTTGCGTGATGGCTCGCGTGCAGTCGAGCTGGACGGTGTCAAGGTTTGGCTCAGTTATCCCGTGTCTATCCGTGCAGACGCGGCGTTTGTGTCTGCGCTGGACATGGAGACGGCCATCGAGCCGATATTGTTCCCGAGAAAAAATTCGCGCGCACTGGCTATTGTTGCGCTTGATCCTGGTCATGGCGGCAAAGACAAGGGTTACCACAAAGGCGCGCACCAGGAGAAAAAATACACTTTGTCACTTGCTCGCGAGCTGCGGAGCGAGCTGGAGCGGGCAGGTTTGAGGGTGGTGTTGACCCGCGAGGCCGATGTTAATGTAGGGTTAGCCGCGCGTACGGCGATTGCGCGGCGGCGCGGCGCGCAGTTGTTTGTCAGCTTGCATTTTAACTCGACCGCGGTTGGGGCCCAGTCGGTCCGCGGCGCTGAAGTCTATTGCTTGACCCCTGTTGGTGGGCGCTCGACGAATTCGCGCCGCAGCGGGTCGGAGCGCGACCCGGGTAGCAGATTCAATGATGAAAGTGTGCTCGCGGCGTTCCACATTCAGCGTGCACTTGTCAAAAGGCTTGGTATGGAGGACCGCGGCGTGCGCCGCGCGCAATTCGAGGTACTCCGAACTGCTGCGATGCCGGCTGTACTGGTCGAGGCGGGGTTCATGTCGCATCCGGTTGAGGGCGCAAAGTTGCGAGATGCGTCGTTTCGGCGCGAGCTGGCGAAGGCGATTGCCGCCGGGATCATGGAATACAAACGTGTGACCGAGGGCCGGGCCGCCAGGAATAGAAGCGAATCGAGTTAATGCTTGGCTAGTCGCACGGCACACCTTGACCTTAGCACGATGCACACGTGAACGCCGCGAAGCGTTGACCCAGTGTGTTTAACACAAATGAGCAGCACTTCAAAGCCGGGGGATCGAGGAGTTACGCGGTTGATGTACGGCCGCCAGGTTTCGAAAGCGCATCCGCGGCTCGATGCCTGTGGGACTGTGGACGAGCTGAACGCGGCGCTGGGCCTGGCACGGTCACTGACGCGCCACGAGTTTGTACGCGAGACAGTACTTGCGATCCAAGCTGACCTTGTAGTTTTGATGGGTGAGCTGGCGACCGCGCTTGAGGACCTGCCGAGGTACGTTCAGGACGGTTTCTCTACAGTGAGCCACGAGATGACCGCCAGGCTGGAGGCCGTAATCGAAAAGATTAAGCTGGCTGGCCGCCCGCCCGGTTGGGCGACGCCGGGTGCCACACCGGACTCGGCTGCGCTCGACCTTGCGCGCACAATTTGTCGGCGCGCAGAACGCCGCGCATGTGAGCTCGCCGAGACGGGCCAGTTGAAAAACCCGGAAATAGTTGCATATCTGAACCGCCTCAGCGAACTGCTGTGGAAGCTGGCGCGTTGGGTCGAAATGGAAAAGCCCGGTGGGGCGGGGCCGGACTTATAGGTCAGTGGTGTTGACCGACCAAGATTTTGTGGCCGCGTATCCGGATTCTTTCACGGCGCTGTAGCGCAAGCATGGGGTAACCCGCGGCTTCCTTTTATTACGCGGGCACCCCGGTTACCGCGCGGGGCGCGCTACGCATTCGACAAGCTTGACAGACGCAATTGCATGCCCAAAATGAATCACGCTTGGTAAGGCCGGGCGTTATCGGCGTCGGCCTTAAACATAGCTGTAAAAAACCAAAGCCGAGTTACCGTGAATAGCGCGAGCCAAATGAAGACCTACCGTCAACAAGTCTGCTTGTTTGCCCTCGCTGCGGTTGCAATGGCGTGCGGCAGTGGTTACTCCGCGAGCCGGTATGTGGTGCTCGATTTGGGTGTACCGCCCCAGGCCAAAGGCAGTTGTGCGTGTGGTTTGAATGAGGCTGGGGTTGTGGTCGGCTTCGCCGCATTCGAGCAGCCTGGTGGGCAAGTATATCCGCGCGCTTTCGCGTGGCATGATGGCACCTGGATCGAGCTGGGGGTTCCGGGCGCAGACCAGGCTAGCGTGGCGCGGCGAATCAACAACAGCGGATACATTGTGGGTTGGTCTGAGCAGGTTAGTGTGCGCCAGCGCGCGGTTTTGTGGATACCGTATTGGGGTGGTTGGTACATCAACGTTCTGCGCACGCTTGGTGGTACTTCAAGCGCAGCTCTGGATCTGAATGACGCAGGGTGGGTGGTGGGCTGGTCGGATTTGAGCGGAGACCTGTCCAGGCACGGGTGCATGTGGATACACGGCTGGCGATACGATCTAGGCGCGCCGCCGGACGAGACCAATTCATTTGCGCATGCGATTAACGCGGCCGGCCAAATAGTTGGTATGGCGAGCACAGGCGGGTCGAACCCGACCGCACACGCAATTGTGTGGGAATTTTGGCAGCCCGTCTATCTGATGTTGACCAACGCGCGGAATTGCGCCGATGACATTAACGCGGTCGGACTAGTGGCAGGATATTTTACCGTTACAAATGTCGCAGGGCCCACGCGGCATGCGTGCGTTTGGGACCTGGATGACTTCAGCGTCAGAGACCTGGGCGTATTACCCGGCGACAATGCGAGCCGTGCCGTGGCAATTAACAACAGGGGTAAAGTCATTGGGCTTTCGTGGCACGCCACCGACCCGTTTGCAGACCCGCCGTTCGGGCTGCCTGAGACGACGGCGTTTCACCCGTTCCTGTTCGACCCAGTGTGGGGGGCAATTTCAAATTTGAACGAGCTGATCCCGCCCAACAGCGGGTACGTGATCAACTGGGTGTCTGACATCAACGACCGCAACTGGATCGCCGGCGCGGCGCGGGTCGTGACCAGCGGCGGCGCACAAACGCGCGCAGTGCTGCTTGTGCCGGACCCCACGATCATGCGTCATCCTACGAATCAGGCTGCTCCAGTTGGTGGCAGCGCAGTGTTCGGGATCGAGGCTGCCGGCACCGGGCCGTTGTTTTATCAGTGGTGGAAGGATAGCACGCCGGTGCCGGGTGCAACCAATTCTGTTCTGGCATTGACCAATGTCCAAGTTGCCGACGCGGGCCGGTATTTCGTCGTTGTGACAAATCATTACGGATCAGACACGAGCAGGGTTGCGGCGCTGACAGTAAATGCGGTTGCGCTTGATCCGTTA
>JANWZY010000079.1:0-2174 GCA_025061935.1 Verrucomicrobiia bacterium | reverse complement strand
CCCCATGTGAATGGAGAAATTTATGCGTTTGCGGTGCAGCCCGACGGCAAGGTCATCGTGGCCGGGCGATTCAATTGGATCGGCGGTGTTTACCGGACCAATATTGCCAGGTTGAATCCGGACGGCTCGGTTGATCTCGGGTTCGATGCGGCGATGCCTGCCAGGACGGCCATGGATTACTCCACTTATGTGAATTGTGTGCTCGTTCAGCCTGATGGACGGATCGTGGTTGGGGGCTATTTCGACTCGGTGGGCGGCCAACCTCGGACAAACATAGTGCGGCTGCTGCCGGACGGTGCGGTGGACCAGAGTTTCGGCCCGGCTGTGGTGGGAGTGCATGAGTGGTGGGGCGGCGTTAATTGCATGGCGCTGCAGGCGGATGGGAAAGTGTTGATAGCTGGATCATTTATCGAGGTTGGCGGACTGCCACGTACCAACATTGCGCGGTTGAATTTGGATGGGTCGGTTGATGCGGAGTTCAGCCCGGCCATCAATGGTTCGGCTCCGGATTCGGTGTATGCTTTGGCTGTGCAGCCTGACGGGAAAATAATTGTTGGGGGCAACTTTTATTACGTGAATGGCGTGTACAGGTCGCTACTGGCGCGTCTGAACGCGGATGGGTCGCTGGATGAGGGGTTCGCACCTGAGATCGAAGGTGGTGAGTGGCCGACGGTCGAGGCGTTGGCTGTTCAAGACGACGGTAAAATTCTCGTTGGCGGTTGGTTCGACCGCGTAAACGGCGCGCTGCGGATGAATCTGGCTAGGTTGAATGCGGACGGGACAGTTGACTCGGGATTCGTCGTGGACGTGAATGGCGTACCTGAGTCATTTGCGCAGCAAGCGGATGGCAAGATTTTGTTTGTCGGAGGATTTACAGAGGTGAACGGCATCGAGCGTGTCGGGATTGCGCGCGTGACGCGGGATGGATTGCTCGACCTGAATTTCAGTCCCCGGCTTGATTCCGAGGTGAATTGGCGTGCCTCGCTGACTGCGCTTGCAGTGCAGGCGGATGGGAGGGTTCTAATTGGCGGGGTGTTCGACGCGGTCAATGGCCAGGCCCGGACGAATCTTGCCCGGCTCGTTAATACTGCTGCTGCTGTTGAGAGCTTGGGCGTGGATGGCTCGGGTATTGTGTGGATGCGCACCGGGGCGTGTCCGGAGGTGTGGCGCACGGCGTTTGATTACTCGCTCGACGGTCAGACGTGGCACCACCTTGGTCCAGGCACGCGCGTGGTCAACGGGTGGCGGCTGGCCGGTGTGTGGCCGCCGGGCGGCAGCGTGTTGCGCGCGCGCGGATATATGACAGGCGGGCAGGGCAACGGTTCGAGCTGGTTTGTCGAGACTCAAGCTGTGCCTGTTTCGCCGATTCGGCTCCGGATCGAGCGTACCGGCACGAATGTTTTGCTGAGTTGGACCGGTGGCCTGCCGCCGTACCAGGTCCAAAGGGTGGCCGAGCTGACTAGCTCGAACTACTGGGAGAACGTCGGTGAACCCGTCTGGACGAATGCTGTTGCGCTGCCGCTCGGGCCGAGCAATGCATTCTTCCGCGTTTACGGGCGGGCGCAGTAAGGCAAGCGCGCAAGCCGAACGCTGCGGACGTACTAGCCAGGGGTGCGGAGGTCATGCTTTTTTGCGCGCTGTAGCTTTGAAGAATGTGTAGCAAAAGACGCCATCTGGCCCGGCGGTTGCCCACAGGTCGGCGATCCCTTGGTCCCAGGTGGTTGGGTCAATTAGGCCCGATTCGATCGCCTGCTCGCGTACCCCTTCGACCATCGCAATGAAGGTTTTGATTGTGAAACCTTCGACCCAGTCGGGCCGGCTCGGGTCTGCGTAAACGAACCGTGGCGAGACGGTTACGTCGGCGAAACCTGCGCGGGTCAGCAGCGGGTGAAGTTCGCGTCCGATTAATGCGTTCCCGCCCAGGCGCGCTTGGAGCTCGACCAGGCATTGGATGGTACGCATTGCGCGTTCGCTGCGCGGGTAAAAGAAAGTCGAGCCGTGGTCGCCTTCGATCACAGTGATTGTGCCGCCTGGCTTCAGCACGCGCTTCAGTCCCAGCAGCGCATCCATTGGCCGGCTCAGGTGTTCGAGCACGAAGCAAACGAAGACGTGGTCAAATGACTCGTCGCCGAACGGCAGGTTAAGTATGTCGGCTACTTGGAATTCGACGTTTT
>JANWZY010000078.1 GCA_025061935.1 Verrucomicrobiia bacterium | reverse complement strand
CAGGCCACAGTGCGTCGCGGAGGCCGGAGCTGCGGGTGGTGCGGCGCGTAATGGCCGTAGCGAGCACTGGTTCTGGCGCCCAGATCTCGACGGTTTTGCGCGCGCGTGTGATGCCGGTGTAGATCAGCTCGCGCGTCAGCAGTGGCACGTCGCGGTCGGGCAGGATCACCAGCACGTGATCGAATTCGGAGCCCTGGCTTTTGTGGACCGTGATTGCGTATGCGGTTTCGTGCTCGGGCAGGCGCGCGGGTAACACGGCGCGCAGCCCGCCTTCAGGCCCGGCGAAGAATGCGCGTACTGCGCGTTCACGCCCGAATTCTTCGTTTCCTGTCGGCAATGTGCCAATTGGGTTTGCGCCGCGTGCCGCTGACGCGCCGGCGCGTGTGTCGAGAGGAATTTTCGCGGGTTCGCCTTTGGCGGTTTGTGCCTCGGGGGTGGCATCGGCCTCGGGCTGGTGAGGTAGAATTGCGCCGGTGTCGCCGTTGAAAAGTTGTAGGTTGTAATCGTTCCGGGTGATCATGACTGGCCGGCGCGGGTAGAACGGGCCCGTGACGGTTATCAACCCGGCGTCCTCGAAAATTTGCTCGGCCAACCGGTTGATGTGCATCACGCCGAACGGGCCTTCGCGCAGGGCGCATAAGACTCTGAACCGCGCGAGCGCATTCAGGGCGTCTGCCGGCGTCTGCGCAGCGAAATAATCCGCGAACCCGGTCACGAGCCGTTGCGCAAGCAGCGTCTTCAGCTCCGCGTAACTCTGCAACTCGACCCAACGGACTGCGCTTTCAGCGTCGGGCGGCGCGTCGCGCAGGATTCTGATCGCTTCGGCAGCATCGCCGGCGTTCACGGCGCGGCTGAGCCGGTAAATCTGGCTTTGCGGACTGAACCTGTAGTTTTTTTGCAACTGGACAATGCATGCGGCCAGTGTGGGGGCGGTGCGCGCAGGCGCGGCGAGGTTCGCGCCCGGGTACAAGTCTTTCTTCCCGCCCGGGACCGGTTGCGGTTCCAGCCCGGCGCAAATATCGCCGAGCACTGCGCCCGGCTCGACTGACGCGAGCTGGTCTTTGTCCCCGAGCAAAATCAGCTTCGAGTGCGGCGCGAGCGCATCCACAAGCCGCGCCATGAGCGCAAGGTCAACCATGCCGGCTTCGTCCACGGCGACGACATCGAACGGCAGCGGGTTCGCGCGATTGAATCTGAACGCGGTCGCGTCGCGGCTTGCGCCGAGCAACCTGTGAATGGTCAATGCGCGTTCCGGCAGGCGCGCTTTGGCCGCTTCGCTGCATTGCAACTGTGATTTTGCCTTACGGATTTCCTCCTGCACGCGCGCGGCGGCTTTGCCCGTTGGCGCAGCGACTGCGATCTGGATTGGTTTATCCCCCGCAAGCTCGACGAGCAGCGCCAAGATACGCACAAGCGTCCACGTCTTGCCCGTGCCCGGCCCGCCTGAGATCACACACAACTGCTTCTGCACTGCCACCTGCGCGGCGATGCGTTGCCAGTTCGGCTCGGCGTCGCCAGGTGCGGCCGGGAAGAACCGCTCGAGAATCTGCTGAAATGCTTTTTGGGGTGGGGCGCCGGCAGATGCGCTTCCGCGGCGGTTGATTTCCGTTGCCAGCGCGTGCTCGTATTCCCAGTACCTGTGCAGGTATAGCCGCCCGGCTTGATCCAGGATCAGCGGCTTGAACTCGCCGGGCGCGCCCACCACGGCAGTTGCGGTAAGTTCCCTGGTCCACGCGCCGAATTCGGGACACGCGATTGGCTCGACGTTATCGACCGGTTGCTGGGGGAAGATCGAGCCTGCCACGGCCCGGAGGTCAAGGCACGTGTGCCCGTCTGCGCGCGCGCGGCTGAGCATGGCAGCGGCAAGGACAACTTCAGGCGATGTGGTCCCTGCCAGTCGCGCCACAAACTTCGCGAATTGACGGTCGAGGTCTGTGAACACTGGCGACTCGAGCAGCGCGGCGACTCGTGGATCGAGCTGTGGGCCGGCCGTGTGCCCGCCGGCGCCCGTGCGCTCGGGCGCAGCTCCTGAGGGATTGAGTGCCGACTCCTGCTTTGCTGTTTTTGACTTTTTCATTGGATGTATGACTCAGCTCGGCCCGCCTAAAAGCTTGGCCAGCTCGCGGATCAACTGCGCAGCCGGCTTGTCGCGGTAAACGCCAAGCTCGGGCTGGGCCGGGTCAACACCGCGCACGAAGATGTAAAACACGCCGCCGAAATGGTGCTCGTAGTCGTACCCGCGCACGCGCAGCCGGAGGTATTTGTCCAGCGCGACCGTGTAAAGCAGGTACTGCAGGAAATAACTGCGCCGGCTCATCTCGGCCTGCAGCGCTGCCGGCGCGTAATCGGCGATGCTGTTGCCGAGCCAGTTCGATTTCCAGTCAACGATGTAAAAACGTTCCTGCCACTCGAACACGAGGTCAATGAACCCTTTCAAAATGCCCGTGACGGGGTTGAAGCTGAGCTGTTCGGGTTCGTCCGATGCGGACACGCCATGCTGGGCGAGCAGCTTGCGTAGCGGTTCGGGCGCGAGCCGGCCGAGGGGGAAACAGAACTCAAGCTCGGTCAGGCGCCGGGCCGGGCCGACTTTTTCCAGTTGGATCGGCGCGGTCGTGCCGTTGCCGGGCGGGACCAGCCCCGTCGTGAGCACGCGACCGAGCATTTGGAACACGGCGTCGCAGAACTGCTCGGCGCGAATGCCGTGCGCTGTCAGTTGCTCCGCGATCAGGTTTTTCGTGGCCTGGTCGGCCCAGTGTGTGAAATCGAGCTGTTCGAAGATGCGGTGTAGGCACTCGCCTGCGCGGGCGCCGCGCGGGAACGCGAACATGCCTGTGGCCGGCTCAGGCTCGACCGGCTCGGGCGCCCACGCCGGGTCATAGTCGGGCTGGTCAGCGTCCCTGCCGGCTGTGATCGAGCTGAAGCTTGCGACGCGCCAGTCGCGCTGGATATGGCCTGAGAACTTGCGCGGTTCGAGTTTGGCTGCCACCCCTTGTTGGACCTGCGGCGGTGTGGCGGCGGGCTCGGGCAGGTCAGCCAGCGCGATTGTGCCGCCGGCCAGCTCGACAAGTGCGCACAGGTCGCCGAGCAATTTCTGTTCGTCGAGTTCCTGTTGCGCGGATGCGCGTGCGCGGCTGTGCGCGGCGTGTTCTGTGCCTGAAGGGTCAAGTGCGCACATACCCGGGTGCAGTACCCATGCGGGTGCCGACTCGGCTGCGCCGTCGAACGCGCCCCAGACGAAGTAGCATCTGTGTTTTGCGCGCGTGAGTGCGACGTAGAGCAGTCGCACATCTTCGGCGAGCGCCTCGCGGCGCATCAGCGCGGCGTGCTGCTCGAGCTTGTTGCTGCCGAGGTCGAGCGCGAGCTGGCCGGTGTCGGGTTCGTGGAACCATACCAATTGTTCGCCGCTGCGGCTGCGGCCGAGCGGCCGCCACGAGAACGGGCAAAACACTATCGGGTATTCGAGGCCTTTGCTGCGATGGATTGTGACCAGCTTCACCGCTTTCTCATCGCGTTCGAGTCTGAGCTGGTGTTCTTCTGCGGCGAGGCCGCGCCGGCGCTTTTGTTCGGCGATCCACTTGAGCAGTCCGCCCGGGCCGAGTTGGCGTTCGGTGCTGGCCGCGTGCAATACCTCGCCCAAGTGCAGCAGGTTTGTCATGCGTCGTTCGCCGTCGGCGAACTGTAGCAGCCGCTCGCGTACGCGCTCGCGCACCAGGAGCGTCCGGAACATTTGGATGAACCCGCGCGCGAGCCAAAGCTCGAGGTATCCGTGGAACCGTGTGAGCACCTCCTGCCATGCCGATTCGTCCGCCACGAGCGCATTGATCTGGTCGGCTGTGAGCCCGAGCATGTCGGTTGCGAGCGCGGCCTTGATGGCGGCTTCGTTTGTGGGTGTGGCGATAGCAGCCAGCACGGTTTGGACCTCGGCTGTCTCGCGGCTTCGGAACAGGCTCTCGGTTGTGTAGAGCACACTGGGAATGTTCAGCGCGCTGAGCACACGCTGCATCAGTTGCGCCTGCCTGTTTTCCGGCACGAGCACGGCGATATCGGCCGGCTCGATTGCGCGCGCGCCGATGCGCGCTGCGCCGGAGACGAGCCGCGCAATTTCGCCGGCGACTGCCTCCGCAATTTGCGCTTCGATGTCGGCTTTTCTTGTGCGTTTTTCGCCGCGCCGCCAAAGCCAAACCACCAAATTTGCCCCCGGATCCCCCTTGCAGACAAACTCAGCGTGCGCGTCAGGCGCGGCCGACTTGACCGGGTAAAACCCGATCCGCTCGTCCACGAACGCGTTCGGGTTGCGGCTGAATACGGTATTGATGGCTCGGACAAGCCCTGGCGCAGCGCGCCAGTTAAACTCGAGCGTGTACCTGCGGGTCACCTGATCGGCTGCATCGAGGTAGGTGAAAACGTCTGCGCCGCGGAATCCGTAGATGGCCTGTTTCGGGTCGCCCACAAGGAAGAAAAAGCTTTGGCCGTCGCCGAATACTTTGCGGAAGATGGCGTACTGGACCGGGTCGGTGTCCTGGAACTCGTCAATGAGTGCGGCTTTGTATTTTGCCCGGAGCAGTTTGGTAAGTTGCGGCCCGGCCGGGCCTTCGAGCGCGTCGAGCACGCGGTTGATCAGGTCGTCGAATGTCCATGCGCTGAGCGAATCCGCGCGTTGCCTCAGCTCGGTGCGGATAAAATCGAGCGCAAGCCGCCGCAGCCCGGCCGTGAATCGGTGCTGTGCGAGTCCGAACGCGGTGCAAAGCTCGAAAAACTCGTGCTTCGGCGCGGGCAGGTTAAGCCGTTTGTTCCGGTGCGCGTCGAGCATTTCTTGCGTGAACATGTCGAGGGCAGCGAGTGTGTCTGGTGAAATCTCGCCGTGCTCGAGCGCAGCTTCAATCGCTGCGAAGTATGCTTCGATGGCCGCGTCGTCGTTGTACGGTTTGTTTGCCCATTTCGCGCCCGAGCCGAAGAAGCCTCTGATGGCCCGTTTCTGATCCGTCCAGACACGCTTGAGGTTGAGGAAGGCAGCCGCGAGCGCGCGGACGAGTTCGTCGAGGCGGTCTATGCCAGCCGGGGCGTGCACGCGCACGTGCCTGTGCCGCAGGACTGCAGTGGCGAACGGTATGAAACTCTCGGGCGCGAGTCCCGACTTGAGTGCGCATGCAATTGCCAGCTCGCCCGCGGTCAACACGTGTTTGCGCCACAAGTCGTTTAGCACATCCAGCAGCATCGGCTGCATGTCCGGGACCAGCTCGCGCTCGAACAGCTCGCCGCTCTCGAATGCGTGGTCGAGCAATGTGCGCTGGCAAAAACTGTGGATGGTGTGGATCGGTGCCTGATCGAAATCGAGCAGCGCCTGTTGAAGTGCGGCAATTTTCCGCTCGTCTCGGGCGCCGGTGCGCCGGACAAGCTCGCGAATGAACGGCACGTCGCTGGTGCCGGTCTCGAATGCAGCCAGTGCGCGGCCAAGCATGTCACGGACCCGCCCCCGGAGCTCTTCTGTCGCCGCGACTGTGTACGTGACGGTGAGAATTTGGCGTACCGACAGCTCGTGCTCGACCACCAACCGCACAAACAGGCCCGCGATGGTGTAGGTCTTGCCCGTGCCGGCGCTGGCCTCGATGAGGCTCGAGCCGGGCTGCAGCGCGGTCGTTTCGAGCGAGAATACCTCGGGCCGGGTCATAGCTCGGTTTGCTGCATGTGTCCGAATATCGGCCTGAACACGGTGCGCGCGACGCGCTCGAACTCGGCATTCAACGGGTCAGGCTCGGCTCCGAAACACAGATCGAAGTAGGCGTCTTCTTTCTCACCGTCGTGGCTGCGGCCGCCGAACCCCAGATTCCACGTGTCGCGCGCGACTTCGATCGGCGCTTTTTTCGACCGGCTGCTGGCGGCCTGCGCCAGTTCTGCCCGGACGAATGCGCGCGCGCTTTCGGGGAAGAACCGCAGCGGTTGGCGCAGCCCGGCCCAGTACAGGTCTAGAAGCTCGAGCAGCACGGCTTCAGCCGCGTCAACACGTTTGTACTCTTGGAGTACATCGGTCCCGAGCAAGATGCTTTCGCACGCGCAGGCATCGGGCCTTTGAACATTCAGCGCAAGATGCTGGACCCAATGCCTGAGCATGTCTTTGGCCTTGACCTGCGCGCAGCGGAACCCGACCAGCCTGCCCGCCCCGGTCAGCCTGCTTAGGCGGCCTGTGAGCCTGAACTCGCCGAGCCGGATATCCACGTGCACGGGCTGTCTGAACCCGCCCTGAACATACGGCGCCAGCTTTTCGGCGACCTGTTGCGCTGCGCGCGCTGTGTCGTGCCAACTGACGCGGCCCGCTTCAGCCGGGGGTAACAGCCCGGCCGCCTTGAAGATCGTGTATTGGGTGTCCGGCGACTTGCCCTCGACGGCGGCTTCGACCAAGTGCTGCTTGACCGCGTAGGCATCGAGCGGGCCGAGTGCGAACGCGTCCTCGTCTGGGGGTGGTTCCTCATCGATTGGCAGGCGCGCGCCGAGCCGGCGCGTGACGATGAACCGGGCAGGGTTGGAGAAGAACTCGGCCAGGTCGTCGAGAGTCAGTGCGCGCCATTCCGGCTCAGGCTCGGGTAACGGTGAACTGATAAACACGCGCGGCGCGGCGCGGTCGCGTTGCGCCTGCTGGCCGGCTGCGCAGTTCGCCGCGGAATAACTGAACAGGCGCGGGTCTGATCCGTCGAAGTAGGCCGGGCTGAACGCCTGGAGCCTGTGCTTGCGCAGCACGTGGTCGTTGATGATGTCCTTGCCCGGCAGCTCGAATCCGCGCGCGATGTAATCGAGCAGCTCGGACACGAGGACCGATGGCTGCAGCTCGCTGTTGTCCCGCTGCGATTGCCCGACGTAGCTGATGTAGAGCCGCTCGCGTGCCGAGATCAGCGTTTCGAGGAACAGGTACCGGTCGTCTTCGCGTACGGAGCGGTCGCCCGGGCGCGGGTCTTGTGCCATGAGGTCGAAGGCGAGCTGACGGTCTGTGCGTGGGAACGCGGTATCGTTCATGCCCAACAGGCAGATTACGCGGAACGGGATGCTCCGCATCGGCTTCAGCGCGCAGAAGGTCACGCCCCCGGTGATGAATCCCGCGCCATGTTTGTCTTCGGCCAGTTCGCGCCCGAGCGCTTCGATGACGACCGGCAGCTCGACCGGGCCGTCGAACCCGGCCAGTGCCGCGCACTGGGCCAGCCCGCGCACTGCAGCGCGGACGGTCAAAAGCTCGGCGTGCGAGTCCTCGGTGTCCAAGAAGAACGTGTCTAGAAGCCCGAGCAATAGCTGTTCCCATTGGCTCATTGTGTGCGGGTGGCCAAGCTCTGTGGCGGCGGCGAACAACCGGTCGGCGAACGCGGCCAGCTTGCCCAACGTATCTGCGGCGTCGCCTTCGATGCCGTCGAACGGCAGTATGCCCGCAAATGTTCTGCCACCCCCGCTTGACATTGCGTAGCCGAGCATGAGCCGGTCAAGCCCGTGGCGCCAGGTGTGCTCGGGATATGCTGGCAGGCCGAGCGTTTCCCGGTGCGCGGCGTCTATGCCCCAGCGGATGTTCGTTGACCTGACCCAGCGCCGGACCGTGTCGAGTTCCGGCTCGGTCAAGCCGAACTTTTCGTGGACTGGCCGTGTTTCGAGCAGGCCGAGCACTTCGGACGCGCGGAACCGGCCGGTGGCAAGCTCGAGCAGTTGCATGAACGCATTCGCCACGGTGCTCTGGCGCGCCGGCGCGCGGTCGGCCACGCAGTACGGGATGCGCAGTGATTCATCTTCTGGCGCATCGAACACTGCGTGGACAAACGGCGCGTATGTTTCGATGTCGGGGGCCATCACGACCACGTCGCGCGGCGCGAGTGTCGGGTCGCGCTCGAACCAATGGAGCAGGTGATCGTACAGCACTTCGACTTCGCGCAGCGGACTGTGGCAGGAATGGACTTGGACCGAGTCGTCGTCGGGGTTGATTTTGAGCCTGGTCGCGCGCGCGTAATCCTGCGTCTGCAGTTGTGCGTCTGCGATCTGGCTCGCGCGGTCGCGCAGGTTCAGTATGTCGGACTGGATTGCGTGCAGCAGCGTGTCTTCGCCCGGGTCAACGAACTGCTCGTGGTGCTGCCAGTCACCGGCGTCAATGACAAGGTTGAGGAAGCTGCGGCCCAGCCTGCCCATCGAGGCCAGGAGCCTGTTGCCGGTCTCAAGGTGCAATTCTGCGGCTGCGCCAGCGTCGCGTCCGGCCGCCTTCAGGAGCCGGTCGGCTTCGCGCCTGGTGAGGATGTCTCCCCAGTAATGCTTGCACGGTTGGAGCAGGAACAGGTGCAGCTCCGACAGCGCTGCGAGCGCGGCCAGCAATTCGAGGTAAAATGGGGGCAGCGCGGAAATGCCGAACACGGCGACGCGCTCCGGCAGTTGGTCCGGTTTCAACCTGCCCGCCTGGATGGCCTCGAAGAAAGCTGCGCGCAGCGCCGGCGGATGAATTGGGGGTGTGCCATTTGCAATCTCGCGCCAGAGCCGCGCCTGCCAATGCGAGTCTTTTTCCTTGGCCCAGTCCGCGATGAGTTGCGGCCTGAACACGTGGTATTGATCGAACAGATTCGCAATGGCCGCGGCGAGCTGGAACAGCTTACGCTGGTCGTGGTCGCGCCCGAGGAAATGCCGCACGTCGTCGAAACCTTTCTGGCGGGCCAGCTCGGGCAGCAGCGCCATCAGTTTCCATGTCATGACCTCGCGGTCGAACAGCGTTTGCTCGGGCAACTCAGGATGGACAGCTTTGAACAACCCGCGCGCGAACGCTTTCGGGAACGGGAAGACAAAGTTGGCGCAAATGCCGAGTCGCGCTGCCAGCTCGAACTTGAGCCAGCGGGCCATGCCCAGGCTTTGAACAACGATGACCCCCGGCGTGAACGGTGTGCGAAGCGGCTTGCGCCACAGCTCGGCCAGCTTGTCTGCGAGCAGTTCGAGCCGGTTGCTGGTGTACAAGTACAGATTTTGCATCAGCACCTGCATCTTGTTTGCAACTGCTGCGCCCAAAACGCCAGCAGATAAATCGGCCAAATTTAACCGCGTTTAGGCGCGATGGTTTGGGGAATGAGCGTGTTGCTTTTGATCCTCGCGCGCTGGCCAGCTTGGGGATTCTACCGGAATTGTGGTCTGGATGCGCTTGCTTCGAGGACTAGAGTTAGACGCGTCTGTGCGCGTTCGGGCGCCGGGCGCAGCAGCGGTATGCACCGGCATCACCCAGACAGGATGCTTCCGAGCTGTTCCCCCGCCGGCTCGGTCGCAATTGCTGACGATTCGTGAGGGCTGGTAGCTGCGGCCGGCCGCGCCGGGCCGCAACTGCCAGCCCAGCCACAAGTGGTTTCTCTGTTTCTGGCTCCGGCGTTACGGTTGCCACCGCAACCGGAAGAACTGCGCCTCGCCGGTTGCAGGCACCGTGTACGGGCTGGTCGCGCCTTCGACCTTCGTGTACGGGCCGGTGACCGTAGGTGCGGACTCGAGCCAGAAGGCTGGATCGGACCACCTCAATACCACATTGGTGCCCTGCAATTGGATTTCAAGCGGGATCGGTGCGGGCGCGACTCCGACCGGGTTGCCGTAAACGGTCATAAGGTCATACCTGATTGTGCCGCCGGTGTTGCCCCCGCCGTAATTGCCGCTTACTGCAATGTACCTGTCTTGGCCGCTGCCGGTGGCAGTGCTTTCGAACTCGATAACGTGGCGCCAGGCGAAGTTCGGATTGTTCGCCACCCCGGGCACGCCGGACAGGTCCACCCAGTAGAGCCAGAACGCCAGGCCCGTATCGGTGTATGTGATGACCGGGCCGTCAATGAAGTCTGTGCCGTTGGTGCTGTACTGGAACCTGAGGTACCGGCTCGCAGTCGCGCTGTGGCGCTGCTCCCACGCGATCATGATGTCTTTGTAGCCGCGAGTGCTAACGTTGAACTGGACGCCGACCATCTTGTTCGACTGGTTGGCGTTGGTCGGGTAGAATTGCGTGTTCCAGGCAAAATTCGTTCCCGTGAGCACGGCCGCCGGGTCGGAGAAGCTGCCGCTGGCGAAATATGCGTTTGTGCCGCCGATGCCGTAGCCCACGATCGAAGCTGTGCCGGTGCCGATGCTCGGGCTTGGGCCGAACCGGTTGTCGTTGGTGTTATTGAAGTCCCAGCGCGCGAGCACTTGCGCCGGCGTCCGTAGCATGGCCAGGCGTGCTGGTGCGCTCGTGGCCGCGCCGAATTGGTTCGTTGCGACCATCACGTACACACCTTCGAGTTCGGGCCGGACGTTGGTCACGTTGAGCGCGTTGCCCGTGGCGCCTTCGATCAGGTTCGTCCAGTTGAAGTACCATTGCTGGGCTAGTGGCGTTGTGCCTGCGGCGGTGGCATAAAAATTGGCCGTGTCACCGGGCATGTTGGTCCGGCTCAGCGGTGTCGGGCCGCTGCGAATGGCCGGGTCAATAACGGTGAGAGTTGCCACCTGGCTAGTGCGGCTGCTGATTGCGTTTGTGACGACTGCGCTGTACCCGCCCATGTCGGCTGCAAGGACGTTACTTACGTACAGCGTCGGCAGATTCGCGCCCATGATCTTCGCGCCGTCATCGAGCAAGTCCACACCGTCTTTCCGCCACTGGTAATAGAGCGGGCCTGTGCCGGTCGCCTGGACCACGAAGACTGCGGTGCTGCCCGCCGGGTTGGTCAAGCTTTGAGGATGCCCAATGATCTCCACAGGGTTGATTTGCGTTATGTCCTCCCACGACAGCGAAAAATTGTCTATGCCGAATGTGTCGCGGTTGTTGCTGCCGGTTGATGCGGTCAGCGCAACAATTCGGATCCATACCGGTTGGCTTTGGTTATCGAGCGCGTTGCCGAACGAAATATTCATGCGTGTAGCGCCAAAGACACCCGGGTCGCTGTAAGTACCCACCGGGATGAAAGACGCTGGTGAATCGCCTATGCCGTAGTCGATCGTCCATGTAGTACTGCGCGTCTGGACGCTGAGCATCAGCATGTCAATGCTCAACCTGAAATTGCCGCGCCCGGTTGTGTCTTGGATTTTTAGTACAAAAGCTGCGCCCGGGTCGGCAAAAGTACCTGTTTGCCTTAAGCCGAGTGCCCGGTTCGTTGCGGCCGATTGGATTTCGGGCGGTTCATTCCCAACAAAGTTCGTCCCCTCATTAGACACAGTCGAGGCGTGGTTGCCAAACTTGCCCGCCGTGTTTGCCCACCAGTTCGAGTAGGGCGATGAGTTCGCAAGCAGCCACGGCACCATGGTGCCGACGGCGGTCGCAGTCGCGCCTGTGCGGACCGTCCACCCTTGCGGCAGCC